>SMWN01000061.1 GCA_004356415.1 Gammaproteobacteria bacterium | reverse complement strand
TAATAGGGCACCGGTAATGAGGGCGGCCATCCATGGAAAACCAACAGGATGATCAATTCCATAGTAAACACATGCTGCAATCACAGCAGCTGAAACCAGCATTAATGGCAATGCTAATAGTCCTATAGGAACAATATTTTTCCACAGAATTTTGATATCAATTTCGAGAGCAGCCTGAAAGATGAGAATGGGTAAGATAAAATAAAAGATAATCGTGCCAAAATTATCCCATCGTATACCGGTATCTATACTTAGAGTTTTAACAACGACCTCTGAACCTATGAAGCCAATGATGACCAATATAATACTGAAGGGCAGGTGAATTTTCTTTGCTAAGGGCTCAACAAGCGCCGCCACAAGTAATAACGCCATTAAAAATAGTGCGGTATAAGAAGTTAGCATGTGTGTTTGTCCCGAATAAAAAAAGACCGACCCAATTTCAAATAATAATTGAAAGTCAGAACGGTCATTTTATAATTCACTACAGGCTGCTAAATATTTATCGCTTCCATATTAAGCCCTGAATTTCTTTGCCAGCCAATAATCAACACTGATAAATTTACCCCCACCCGTAACGAACAACGCCAGTAAAATAATAAAATAGGTCGCTGCCCATTCAATGCCGCTATTGGAAATAATAAAATTACCATGTTCCGTTAGCCAGTCGTAATTCCCATGTTCTCGAAGTATATCTTTTGCGCGACTGAGTCTTTCAATGGCCTCGCCTGCATTGGCAGAGGCATACGGACTAGATAGATCATGTACAGCCTGCCAACCATTTTGCCAGTGGACAGTCACTGCTGCGACAATCATTGTGGCCATCAAAGGTATAGAAATCCAGTGTGTTGCCAGTCCCAGGGCCAACAGGATGGCGCCAAAATATTCAGTGCCCCATGCAAGGAATGCCATCAAATCCGGTACTGGCATACCCAATGAATCACCAAACCATTGTGATGTATATTTCAATCCTTCTATAGGATTGAATGTGCCATTCTCAGCAAATGGATTCCATTTGTTATTACTTGCAACCCAGAATACAGGAACAATATAAATTCTAAGCAACAATGGCCCGATAAAATCAACGGATGTGCGCACCTTGTCAAAGAGTTCCTGCGCCTTGTTAACAATGCATATGACTGTAGACATACTGCTCTCCTCTTTATGTACCTACATCTATTTATCTATATATAATTTTATATAATGCGTGTCTTCCATAGCTAAACGTGGGATACCTGGACGTGGATAATAAAAATGTTTGTGTCTGATCTGACATCATCATCTTAGCTCCCCTTCAGGACATGACTCCGCTTCAGGACAGATATAATTTATTACTGTTGATGTGATTTGTTACTGATTCAGGCTTTGACACCCAATAAAATATCCTTGTCGTGCATATCGCGCATAATTTCATGGCCGCCATTGATGACGACCTGCGGATCATGATGCTTGAGTTCCTCAGCAATCCTCTCCAATAGCTGTAGACCCGTTTTGTCATCATTAGCTTGTATACATTCAATTAGACGTGCGGAAACCGTGTTTAACTCCAGAAAACCGACTTCGTCATCCTTGCGCCGGTATACCAGTAAATACGTCGGTTCCTCAGGGGGGGTGTCCGGCAAATAATCAGGACTGATCTTATGAACCGGATACTGATAGGTTTGTGTCATGATAAGGGGGTTCAATACCGGAACACCGGCTAACAAATCACCCTCAACATCGATCCCGTCCATCTCTATTTCCCTTGTATCGAGTGAAATGGCTATTTCCGCCCATTCATAAGCGGCCAATTCCAGCATAAAGTCTGGATCTTCCGGATGCCCGTGTCGCTCATCCTCAAGATACTGTATAAATTCCAGCGGCATTCTTGGGAATAAGGGCGTATGCGCCTGATGATTGCAAACATAATCACGCAACATTTCATGCCACCTGTCATCCGGGGTGATTTTGCGCAGGACAGGAAAACTATTGGCAATGAAACCTTCTATATTGTTATAGATAAGTTCCCGATAAACGCCTATGCGCCTATCTTCAACACCTTCCGGGGCAGAGTTATTTTCCGGATCGCGCATATGCTGAGTGAACACAGTCTGAATTTCTCTGAAACCTTCAGAATTGCTGCTGTTTGATAGCCTTGTCATTGGTCTCGTATTTTGTTTGGTAGTGTCTGATTGTTTCCACTTCCTTGAGTAAGGTCTCTAATGGCGGAATATTAAAATCTCTTTCCAGCAAAGTTGGGAATACACCAAAATGATCATAGGCCACATCAAGCAATTGCCAGACAGGGTCAATGACATCCGCGCCATGGGTGTCGACGCGTATGTCTTCAGCTTCAACATAGTGTCCGGCTATGTGGGCATAGGTAATACGATCTCCCGGTAACGCCTTGAGAAAGGCCTCAGCATCATAATTATGATTAATACTGTTCACATAAATATTATTGATGTCAATATGGAACAGACAGTCTGCTTCTTCCAGTACGGCATTAACAAAATCTATCTCCTCCATTTCCTTTCCCATGACGGCATAATAAGAAGCATTTTCCATCGCCATCCGTTGACCAATAATATCCTGTACGCGCTGAATTCTTTCAGCCACATAATGCACGGCTTCTTCCGTAAAAGGGATTGGCATCAGATCATAGAGATGGCCATCATCTGCACAATAGCTAAGGTGTTCACTGTAAATACGTATATTATGCGTTTCAAGGAATTGTCTAACACGGTGAATAAACGCCTCATCAAGGGGAGCCTGTCCGCCAATGTTTAATGATAGTCCATGACAGACCATCGGTATTTGTTCTGTGATTTTCCGGAATTGTCGACCAAGACGACCACCAACATCGATCCAGTTCTCCGGCGCGACTTCCATAAAGTCTATTTGAGAGGGAATGTCATCTGCAAGCGAGCCAATGAAGGCTCGCCGCAGACCTAATCCTGCACCCTGTACAGGATATGTTTCAGACATGTGATAAAGTCTCGGGATTATTTCTTATTCTCGCCGCATTTCCCTTCGCCACATTTACCTTCTTCCTTCTTTTTATCGCCGCATTTCCCTTCACCACATTTACCGTCTAATTTTTTTTTTCGCCACAAGAACCTTCAGCTTTCTTATCACCACAAGAACCTTCAGCTTTCTTATCGCCACAAGAACCTTCAGCCTTCTTGTCGCCACATGAGCCTTCAGCTTTCTTGTCACCACAAGAACCTTCTCCTTTCTTATCGCCGCAATTACCTTCAGCCACCATGTAGCCGGTACCATGATCTGTCATGGTAAAAGGATTCGCTGCTGCTTGTGTGATTGGGCTAGCCATTAATGAAACAGCAAAGGTTGCGCCAAGCGCTGCTGCAATTGGTGTTAATTTTCTTTCTCTAGACATTTGAGGAGTCCTCTCAAGTTATTAATAAATTTTCCCGGTGTTATAAAGAACCGATTTCCAAATAAATTAGATACACTAAACGTGATCAAGCCCTTCATGACAAATTTCTCCACTGACTAATTTTTGGCGGAAACCCTGATCAATACATGGCCTACCTCATGGACTGACTTGACCAGAAGAAGTTCCCGATCATCATTTAAATGTTCAATATATTGAAACGATTCGGGCACTTCTAGTGGTTCTCAGCTTTTATCCAGAACGTCCCTTCAATTAGCATTTCTCTAGTTATTATTCCCTATGGGGCGCACCCCAGGAGTACTTCGCTAATTATCATTTCTTTGTGGGCGCATGTGGGGAAACAAAATTACGTCTTTAATCGTCGGCGAATCAGTCAAAAACATGACCAGTCGGTCTATGCCGATGCCTTCACCTGCCGTTGGCGGCATGCCATATTCCAGTGCCGTAATGTAGTCCTCATCGTAATGCATGGCTTCCGCATCTCCGGCTTCTTTATCTTCAACCTGTTTACGAAAACGTTCTGCCTGATCATCCGGATCATTTAATTCGGAAAAACCATTCGCAATCTCTCGCCCACCGATAAAATATTCAAATCGATCTGTGACAAATGGATCGTCATCATTCATGCGTGCCAGAGGGGATACTTCAGTAGGATAGGCCGTAATAAATGTTGGTGCCATTAAACGAGACTCTACGGTCTTCTCAAATATTTCTACCTGTACCTTCCCGAGCCCGTAACTGTCTTCCAAATGCACACCCAGTTTTTCTGCAATCACTCTGGCTGACTCCAGAGATTCAAGATCAGTCGCACTGATATCAGGATTAAAATGCAGAATTGACTCCTTCAGTGTCATTCTTACAAAGGCCTGGCCCAGATCATATTCATCTTCCTGATAGGTAATCGTCGTGCCGCCCGTAATTTCTATCACCAATTTACGCATCAAGTCTTCAGTTAAATTCATCAGGTCTTCATAGTCCGCATAGGCCTGATAAAATTCGAGCATAGTGAATTCAGGATTATGTCTTGGTGATAAACCCTCATTACGAAAACTACGGTTGATCTCAAAGACTCTTTCAATCCCCCCGACAACCAGACGTTTCAAGTATAACTCCGGGGCAATGCGCAGGTATAAACCCATATCCAATGTATTGTGATGTGTGGTAAATGGTCTTGCTGCTGCGCCACCAGGGATCACGTGCATCATCGGTGTCTCGACTTCGATAAAGCCATCATTCTTTAAATAGTTTCTTATAAAATCAATAACGCTTGAGCGAATTGCAAATGTTTTACGTGTATCTTCGTTGATAATTAAATCGACATAACGTTGTCGATATTTAGTTTCCTGATCCGTCAGGCCATGAAATTTTTCGGGGAGTGGGCGTAATGATTTAGTCAGTAAACGAATATTATCAACATGGACACTCAATTCACCCTTATTGGTTTTCATCAACTGACCTTCTGCACCAATAATATCCCCCAGATCCCAATGCTTAAATTCATCATAAAGACCTTCAGGCAGTTCGTCCCGTCTGACATAAAGCTGAATCTTGCCTGACATATCCTGTATATGCGCAAATGAAGCCTTACCCATCACCCGTCGCGTCATCATTCGACCGGCGACACTGACACGTATCCTAACGGACTCGAGGGTTTCTTTATCTGATTCACCGTGTGTCTGATGTAGTTCATCTGCCAATGAGTCACGGCGAAAATCATTTGGATAGGCCTGTTCAGCCTCGCGAAGCTTTTCCAGTTTCTCCCGTCTTTGGGCAATCAATTCATCTATGTCTGACATAATTAGAAGATAGTAGTTTGTAGGTTGTATGTAGGGAGAGTGCTGAGTCTCATGTTTTTAATATTGTTTTTTGTAAGTTATTTAGCATCTTGCCAATAGTTTCAAAAATCTCAAGTTGCTCATTGTTAATTTTCAAGTAACCCAGATCACGGCACAAAATAAAATAATATCTCAACTCTTCTAACGACCCCTGAGCTATATTATAAAATCGAGCCTTGTCCTTACTTCCTCTTTTCTTAAAGCCTTCGGCTATATTAGCAGGTACTGAAACTGCCGACCTTCTCATTTGTGATGTCAAACCATATTTTTCTTCATTAGGAAAAACTCTGGTGCGATTATATACATCTAGTGTTAATTCATGTGCCAATTTCCATACATTCAATTGTTCAAAACTCGTAATTGCCATCCTGGTTCTCCTTTTATTTAATCGTTCTTCCCTATCTACTACCTACCAAATGCCACCTACAACCTACTAAAGCCCGCTCTTCAAACTTGCTTCAATAAACATATCTAGATCGCCATCCAATACCGCTTGTATATTTCCTGTTTCAACGCCTGTACGTAAATCCTTGATACGTGATTGATCCAGCACATAGGATCGAATCTGGCTACCCCAGCCAATATCAGACTTCGAATCTTCTAGCGCCTGTTTATCAGCGTTCCTTTTTTGCATTTCCATTTCATAAAGTTTGGCACGCAATAATTTCATGGCCTGGTCCC
>SMWN01000008.1 GCA_004356415.1 Gammaproteobacteria bacterium | reverse complement strand
GCTATCTTGCCGACAGCCTTGGTACACATCAGAAATAATGATGTTGAATTTCCATTTCGACCTGATAGTGACTTTTATTACCTGACAGCTTATCCAGAACCTGAGGCGGTGGCCGTTATCATCCCTGATCGGCCGCATGGCGAATATGTTTTATTTTGCAGGGAGCGAGATCCAAAAAAAGAAACCTGGGATGGCAAGCGTGCCGGCCTGGAAGGGGCATGTAAGATTTACGGCGCAGATGATGCTTTCCCCATCGAAGATATGGATGATATCTTGCCGAATATGCTTGAAGATAGAGAGCGTATATTTTATACCATGGGGCATGATGCAGTTTTTGATCAGCGCGTCCTGGGTTGGGTGAATGAGGTTCGGGATAAGGCGCGTACAGGTGTCAATGCCCCGAATGAGTTCATCTCACTAACGCATATTCTGCATGACATGCGACTTTATAAAAGCCGTCAGGAAATTTCAGCAATGCGTAAGGCAGCCAGGATTTCGGCTAATGCACATAAAAGTGCAATGCAGATATGCCAGCCGGGCTTGATGGAATATCAACTTGAAGCCGAAATTGTTCATAAGTTTATGCAACAGGGGGCCAGGTTTTCTGCCTATCCTTCGATTGTTGGTGGCGGGGCAAACAGCTGTATTCTGCATTACACAGACAATCAAGATGAGCTCAAAGACGGCGACATTTTACTGATAGATGCCGGTGCTGAATATGAAGGCTATGCGAGTGATATTTCGCGTACATTCCCTGTTAATGGAAAATTTACCAAGGCTCAAAAAGAAATCTACGAGATTGTTTTGAGTGCACAATCGGCCGCAATAGAGCAGGTAAAACCGGGCAATCACTGGAATGATCCCCACGAAGCTGCGATAGAAGTGATTACTGAGGGACTGCTTGCCTTGGGTATTCTCAAGGGCAAGGTGAGTACGCTGCTAAAGGATCGTTCCTACGCCAAATATTATATGCATCGTACCAGTCATTGGCTGGGCATGGATGTACATGATGTCGGCGATTACAAAGTGGGTGGCGATTGGCGAATGTTGGAACCGGGCATGGTCCTGACAGTTGAACCAGGATTGTATTTACCGGCCGGGTCAAAAGGGTTGGCAAAAAAATGGTGGAATATCGGTGTCAGAATCGAGGACGATATTTTGGTGACTAAAGGTGGTCACGATGTGCTTAGCAAAGATATGCCAAAAACAGTCGCCGAGATAGAAGCGTTAATGGCGAATGTTGCCTGAGCCTAATTCAAGATTGTGCTCCAAGATTGTGAAACATAATTATGAATCATGATTATGACATTATTATCATTGGTGGTGGCGCAGTTGGTGCGGCATTGGCCTGTGCCCTAAGCAATAACAATAGCAGCAGCAATCTCACGATAGCCGTAATTGAAGCGGTATCAGCAAAGGCAGATATTCAGCCCAGTTATGATGACAGAGGGTTATCAATTTCTTTGTCATCAAAAAACATATTCGACAATCTTGGGCTTTGGCAAAATATTTCTCCCCACGCAAATCCTATCAAAAATATACATGTGTCTGATCGGCATCATTTTGGATTCGTCAGGTTGGATGCAGCATCAATGGGGGTGTCGGCACTCGGTTACATTGTACTGGCCCGCGAACTGGGCAAGGTATTTATGCAATGCATTAAGGCGTCAGACAATATAGATTTATTGTGTCCTGCATCCGTCGCTGATGTGGAAATATCGGATTCCATGGTCAGCGTCAAAGTGAATATTGATGGTGTAGAAAAAACAATCACCAGCAGCTTATTGGTGGCGGCTGATGGCACAGAATCTAGAACAAGAGCCATGCTAGGCATAGAAACGAGTGTCAAGGATTATGAACAAGTCGCGATTGTCAGCAATGTCATTCCGGAAAGATCCCATAACGATACGGCATATGAACGATTTACCGAGAGTGGTCCATTAGCTTTGTTACCATACACACAACAACGGTGTGTTCTGGTATTTACTGTCGTTAAAGCTGATGCAGAAAAATATTTGCAGTTGGATCAACAAAGTTTTCTGGATATTTTGTTGCAACGTTTTGGTCGTCGCCTGGGTAACTTTTCAAAATTAGGTCAGAGAAAAAGTTATCCGTTAAAAATGTTGCAAGTGGAAGAACAAGTAAAACATCGTGCAGTTTTTTTGGGGAATGCTGCGCACACAGTCCATCCGAATGGTGCGCAGGGATTCAATCTTGGCTTACGTGATGCAGCAGCACTTGCTGAAAAACTGATCGAGGCCCAGAAAAAGAATCTGGATATCGGTGAATACACACTGTTGTCATCCTATCTGGCATCCAGAAAAGATGACCAGCAACGTGTGTTGCGTTTTACAGACAGGCTGGCGGAAAGTTTTTATAACAGACAGGCAGTCAAGATCATTGCGCGAAATCTTGCAATGCTGGCAATCGATTTGACCCCACCACTAAAACATCGATTCACTCGATGCGCCATGGGCTTTTGGGGTCATCAGCCGTCCCTAGTGTGCAAATCGTTTTTATTGCCTGGGCAGGAGCCCGTATAATTGAATACTTCTGGACAGTTTCACGTGGATGTCATCATTGTTGGCGCGGGGATCGCAGGTGCAAGTCTGGCAGCCATCCTGAAAAATAGTGGTGTCACGTGTGCTTTGATCGAAGCAAATCTAGCCAACAAAGATCAAGGTACCGACGACCAAAGTCGCACTGATCCGAGGGCACTGGCGATCACGATCGCCTCCAGAAATATTCTCCAGTCAATCGGGGCCTGGGATGAAATACCCAAAGATCGTCTTGGTTGTTTCCGCAAGATGTATGTCTGGGATGAGAATGGTCTGGGGGAGGTGAATTTTGACAGTGCCGATTTATATGAGCCTGTCATGGGTTATATCGTCGAGCAAAGGATTATTGAGCAGGCACTGGAATCCGCACTAAACAAGTCCGACCATATCAGTTGGTACCGGCCCGTTGAAGCAAAAACACTCAAGACCGAAAAAGATAAAATTTGTATGGGCCTGGATGATGGTCGACAATTATCGGCCAGCCTGTTGGTGGCAGCCGATGGCCAGTCATCCACAATTAGAAGATTGGCGGGCATTAATTTTAAAACCCATGACTATCATCAACATGCCCTGGCATGTGTGGTTGAAACAGAATTGCCACACCAGGAAGTTGCGTGTCAAAGATTCTTAAGTCGTGGGCCTCTGGCTTTTCTGCCCATGGCGAAGCCCAATCAATGCGGGATTGTTTGGTCAACAACACCAGAACAAGCTGTAGAATTAAAAAATCTAGATGAAAAAATATTTAATAAAGTCCTGGCTGAAGCATTCGCATATCATGCAGGTGAAATTATTCATACCGATTCACGTACAACATTTCCGTTGGCTCGTGCTCAGGCAGACGAATATTGTCGACCGCGTCTTGCCCTCGTAGGAGATGCAGCACATCGAATTCATCCCCTGGCGGGTCAAGGGGCAAATATGGGTTTGCTGGATGTGGCCAGTCTGGCCGAGCTTATCTTGCAGGCGAGAGAGAAGGGCAGAGACATCGGTGCATTTTCTGTTCTCCGCAAATATGAGCGCTGGCGCAAGGGTGAAAACAGCACCATGATGATGACCATGGAAGGGTTTAAATATCTGTTTGAGAACAAAATAACTGGATTATCCTGGTTACGTAATGCAGGGATGGATGTGTTTGACGAGATTAAACCAATCAAACATGAAGTGATGAAACGTGCGATGGGTCTGGTAGGGGATTTACCCGATATCGCCCGCAGTCATTTTTAATCACGTCTGATCCAAATTTCTGGCATTTATACCCAAACTGCTTGAAACCTGCGTTTCCAAGCAGTTTGGGTATACGTTTATCCTTATTCGGGTACAATGCCCGCCTTATTTAGTCGTGGCCAGAAGATGTGCCCAGAGATTGATGAATGAGTAACGAAGAGAAAATATTGTCATCAAATTTTATTCGCAACATCATTGCGGATGATTTGAAACAAAATAAAAATGAAGGCCGTGTACATACGCGTTTCCCCCCCGAACCGAATGGTTATCTGCATATTGGTCATGCTAAATCCATTTGTTTGAATTTCGGTATTGCTGAAGAGCATGAAGGTGGGCTGTGTAATTTACGTTTTGATGATTCAAACCCGGAAAAAGAAGACCTCGAATATGTAGAAGCCATCAAAGAAGATGTTCGCTGGCTTGGGTTTGATTGGCAGGACAGGCTATTTTTTGCATCTGACTATTACTTGCAACTTTATGATTATGCCGTGATTCTTATCAGGGCTGGAAAGGCTTATGTGGAGAGCTTGAGTCTTGAGGAGATTCGTGAATATCGGGGAACACTGACGCAGCCCGGTAAGGCAAGTCCAGATCGCGATCGTTCTATTGAAGAAAATATCGATTTGTTTGAGCGTATGCGTTCAGGCGAATTTGAAGATGGAAAATATATATTGCGTGCGAAGATTGATATGGCTTCACCTAACATGAATCTTCGTGATCCTGCCATTTATCGTATTAAGAAGGCTCATCATTATCGTACTGGAGATGAATGGTGTATTTATCCCATGTACGATTTCACTCATGGTATTTCTGATGCTCTTGAAGGCATCACGCATTCTCTCTGTACTCTGGAGTTTGAGGATCATCGTCCTCTTTATGACTGGTTTCTGGAACAATTGCCCATTCCATGTCATCCACAACAAATAGAATTCTCACGCCTTAATCTGAGCTATACAGTGACCAGTAAACGAAAATTAAATGAGTTAGTGACGGGTGGCTATGTCGATGGTTGGGATGACCCCCGTATGTTAACCATCGCCGGTATGCGTCGACGTGGTTACACTGCAGCGGCCATCAGAGATTTTTGTGAGCGCATAGGCGTGACCAAAAATGACACCATTATAGATATGTCTGTCCTGGAAAATTGTGTTCGGGAAGATCTTGATAAAACAACACGAAGAGTCATGGGTGTCCTTAAACCGTTACGTGTGGTGATTGAAAATTATCCTGATGATCAAAGTGAAGAACTGGATGCACCGTATCATCCAAATGATCCGGACATGGGAAGTCGAATAGTGCCCTTCTCAAAAGTCATCTATGTAGAGCATGATGATTTCATGGAAGAACCGCCAAGGAAATTTTTCCGCCTTGGACCGGGACGAGAAGTACGTTTGCGCTACGCTTATTTCATTACCTGTAATGAAATTATCAAAGATGAGCATGGTGATGTGGTTGAATTACGCTGCACTTATGATCCTGAAACAAAAGGGGGTAATGCCCCGGATGGTAGAAAGGTCAGGGGAACGATTCACTGGGTTTCTGCAGAACACGCGCTGGATGCAGAGGTACGCGTTTATGATCGCTTGTTTAATGATCCTGAACCAGACAGTAATCAACATGATAGGGACTGGAAAGAATTTTTAAATCCGGAGTCCATAGAAATCTTGGATAATGCCAAGTTAGAACCCAGTCTTTCAAAAGCAAAAGCAGGCGATCAATTTCAGTTTGAACGTCTGGGATATTTCAATGTAGAGTCAAAAAATTCCAAAGCGGGCAAGCCGGTCTTTAATAGAACGATTCCCTTAAGGGATTCGTGGTCAAAGAAACGGTAGTCATTAAAAACAATTTTGAAATGAGCAAACCCATGAGTGATCCAGTAGCTGCTTTGCATCAATCTGAACTCAAAAGTTTACCCTTGCTAAGTCGAGGCAAGGTGCGTGATATATATGATGTTGACGAAGATCATATGTTGATTGTGACCACTGATCGATTGTCGGCCTTCGATGTGGTCCTGCCCGATGCCATCCCTGGCAAGGGTGCGATCCTGACGACAGTATCAAATTTCTGGTTTGACAGGACGAGGCATATTATCCCCAACCACCTGAGTGATAAATCCCTGGCTGAAGTATTACCCGATGAAGCAGAACGCAACATGATCGAAGGTCGTGGTATTGTGGTACGTAAGCTGAAACCGTTGCCTGTCGAGGCCATTGTTCGAGGATATCTCATCGGTTCTGCCTGGAGTGACTACCAAAAGACAGGGACGGTATGCGGTATTGCCTTGCCTGCAGGACTACGACAGGCACAGCAACTACCCGAGACTATTTTTACCCCATCCACCAAGGCTGATGTTGGTGATCATGATGAAAATATCAGTTTTGAAAAAACTGTCGGCCTATTAGGTCAGGACATGGCCGAGCAGATGCGGGATGTCAGTTTAAAGCTTTATCAGGAAGCGGCAGAATATGCCCTGGAAAGGGGGATTATTATTGCTGACACCAAGTTTGAATTTGGTAAGGATAAAAACGGTGAACTGGTTTTGATTGACGAAGTATTGACGCCGGATTCATCACGATTTTGGCCAGTAGATGCTTACCAGGTGGGCCAAAGCCCACCAAGCTTTGACAAGCAGTATGTGCGGGATTATCTGGAGACGCTGGACTGGGATAAAACCGATCCGGGGCCGTGTTTGCCAGAAGAGGTCATTCAGCGGACGGGTGATAAATATCGGGAGGCCAGGGATCGCCTGATAAATTAGAGATCAATTAATAAAATAGACCGGGGAGAGTAAAGTGAAGTCGCTGGATAAACTGCTTGAGGGTTTTAAGCAATTCAAACAGCGTTATTATATTGCTGAACCCGAACTGTATGCAAAACTTGT
>SMWN01000060.1 GCA_004356415.1 Gammaproteobacteria bacterium | reverse complement strand
TCGTATAAATACTCACAACTCAATAATAAGTTGCGAATGACGATACCCATGGGAGGTGGTTTGATGCCTAGTGCCATCTCTATACACAAAGCCGAAGCTGTTGAATGTACACCGCCACAGACGCCGCAAGCACGCGAGCTGATAAATGCGGCATCACGTGGGTCGCGACCTCGTAGGATTACTTCATAACCACGAAATAATGTGGCCATGGATGCAGTATCCACCACTTTTCGCGCATCGAGATTAACCGTGGTATGAAAGGCTAACGCCCCCGCCACACGAGTGACGGGATCGTAATCAATGTCTTGTATTTGGCCGTTTTTCTTGGCGATGTCCGCGAGAACTTGTTCCCTCTCTTCGACTGTTTGTGTTGCATAGGTGTATGGATTTTTCACTCCTTCTTTCAAATGAGCCTTTCCATTTTCGTCGAACTCGATAGGTAGATTTTCAAAGCACATATTTTTCTCCTACTTATTGTTTGTTTTTTAAATCTGTAGCTACGCCCACAATCGCAGCCAGATTTCCGTTTACTTTCAATAATTCACTTAATAAAGCGGAAAGACCCCCATTGATGTTTTGAATATGGTCAGCCAGGGGCTGGGTATTGTCCCGAACGGCGATCAGACCTCCAGCTAAACTGGCAAGGTCATTTTTTGCTTTCCAAAGTCCAATGATTATACCTACCAGGTAAGCAACCAACGCGACTACCACGATAAGCGTTACTGTCAGTGTTAGCACTAATAACAATTGTGTCATGATGTTGTCCCCCTAGCTGCCCTTTGTGCCAGGACTTCGCCGAGGGCGCCACTGTGGTCCTCAAGGGCCTTCGCCGTATTGACCATATCGGTTGCTACCGCGATGGTATCATTCAAGGCGGGGATGGAACTGGTATTTTCAGCGATGCCTACACCACCCGCAAGCATGTCGGCCATATAACGGCGGATCGACCAGGCGGCTGTCAGTGTCCTATGCAGTAGGAAAACTGCCAGTGGTACGATAACGACCAGAATGACGAGCAACGTGCCACCCCAGATAACATAGACGATCAGCGGCAATGTCATCGCAGTAGGATCGATACCTTGAATATAATTCATAATGTATCCCATCATTGATACCTCTCTTGTTTCACCGCAGCTTCAATAACATCGACTAGATTTCGATCGACTTCCTTTAATCCTGCACCAACCTGGGTTAATCCATCATTCAAGCGGACAACCTGGGGTGTCAAATGACCCGTTTCCGTTTCAATAGCACGCAGACCGAATCGAATTTTGGCAAGGAAACTCGTGGGTGTGCCGCCTATTGATCGCAACATTGAACTGATCTTAATTAAGCCATAGGCCAGTACCAAAAAGAAAACGACCACCAGGATTGCGGTCAAGATGGTGAGGAGGATCATGATTCTTACCTTTTCTGTTAATTAATTCTACAAGATTAGTGATCTAGCATACAGTGTGGGCAGCCTGGGCAACCCTTTGCATGGGATTTGATGGCGGCTGTCCCTGTTACAATTCCACCCACCCTGGCAAAGATTTGTCCTACCGTCTCGTTGATACGGTAAAGTATGGGGATCTGGATCGTATTTGAGGCCACCCGTTGACCCACTTCCCATATTTTATCTACACGTTGATTGATAACACCAGCCTCACGATGGATCAACCACAACAATAGCGCTACCACTAGGCTGACTATTAATCCAACCACTAACGAAGCTATCCAGACAAATTGTGCGGCTTGCTCAGGTGAAGTAGGTAATTGCATTTAGTTTTCCTGTTGTTTAGGTTTATTACGCAGCCTGTTTATCTTCAGTCTTTGACAAGGCATTTAAGATTGTGCCAGCATTGTCTTCAATCGCTGTTGCACCATCCAGCAGATTACCTGCTACTTTCCTGGAGGTATTGAGTTCCCAGATAGACTTGGTATTCGCTTCAATTTCAAGTAGGACTGCAATGGCAGTTTTCGCTAATACGGCAATGCGGTGAGCCACAATGACAATCGTAATCAACAAGGCCGCAGCTGCAACCACAATACCAGCACCTATTGCCAACCAGATAAACCACCATTGATAGATCTCATTCGCACTCATCTACCGGCCTCCGCTTCTGCGTACATCCTCTGATCTGAACGCTTTCCACCTTCTTTGATAAAGCGATGTGCCGATGCCTGCAAATTGCGTTGTTGGGCTGTACCGTCAGGATGAAAACCACTACCCCAAGTTTGAATTTTTTTGTAGAAGTAGTGGAAACCCTTCATGAACATACCCGGTGCTTGCACATGACCCCAACCACTCGGTATGTGACCGGTCTTGGTCCAGCGGTTGGTCATATTGCTCCTGCGTTGGCTAATCCGCCTGAGTGGCCGGATAAAGCTGCCAACCATGCGGCTTGCAGTACCAGAGATAAATTTGCCAGGCGGGGCCTTATAAAAAGGCGCAAAGGCATCGGGGAAACCAGGCATGGTGCAACCGATACAGATACCGCCCGTGTTCATACAACCGCCATTGTGCCCAGATGCGCCGCGCTTGGTCATATTACATTGGACCACAGGACCCCAACAACCGAGTTCCACCAGACACTCTTTCTGTCCATATTCATCGGCAAACAGCCCTTCCTCGTAATAACCGGCACGTGTGCAACCCTGATGCACCGTCCCACCAAACATCCAGGCCGGTCGACCGAGTTCATCTAGCTCCAGCAAGGGTGCAACTCCAGCAAGGAACATCAGCACAGCGGTAATGGTTTCGGTGATGTTATCACCTATTGGCGCACAACCAGGGATATTAATCACCGGCAGACCCAACGCACTCCGATAGTCCTTACCCAGGAAATCCATTGTTCCCATAGCATGAGTCACATTACCCACAGCTGCAGGAACTCCTCCCCAGGTGGCACAGGTGCCCACGGCTAAAACTGCTGCAGCGCCTGGCGCAAGATCTTTTAACATCTTTGCGGTTGGATATGGTCGCCTGCTACCATCATCCATTTCTTCTATACCCATGGTGCACCAGAAGCCGCCGTAGTCCTCGGCGATTTGCTCATCGGCCACTGAGCCCTCGTACAACACCACGTATGGGGCCCCCAGTTCACCACGGACTGCCTGGTGATAAGGCTCCATGAAACGGTGACCTGCCTCCGTATCAAGTACCGGGTGGTGCAGGATAACTTTTGGTATGCCGGGAATAGCCGCGGTCATTAATTGCTCAACACTGGGATTCCTGGCACCGAGAGTAGCGATCGAACATCCATCACAACTCATCCCGGCCAACCAAAAGGCATGTACCTCTGTGATTGGGCCTTCTTCGAGTGTGAAGGTGGGTGAGTGCGCATTAGTTAATGTTGTTTCGTTGAGCCCATTTGCCATGACTGATACCCTCTAAATAAGCTAAAGATTGATTACGTTTTATGAATGGTAAACCTTCCTCTATAGGGGAAGGTCAACTACTTATTGTCGTTGAAATAATGAACGTCGATACTATTTTGTAGATTGTTCATTCGCGCATGTACAGGGACTTAAAAGGGCATCACAAATACAATCGGCCACCCTGTCTCTGGGAGTTGATAATAGCGCTTGATGGCGAGCAGCCAGATCGTCCCGGCGACCTTGAAGTACGACCAGATTTTCATCAGTATCGCGTAATTTTTCATCCATCAGGCTGGTTACCCGCTGCCGGAATGACCTAGTATCCTTAGTATTGAGTAGCTCATTTAATTCCTTAAGCGTTAACCCTAATCGTCGCAGTTGTAAAACCAGGCGTGCTTGGTTAATTGATTTAGTATCATACAGTCGATAGCCTGCATCACTGCGTGCTATTGAAGTAAACAGCCCTATGTCTTCGTAAAACCGAAGTGTCTTTGTTGTCGTATTCAGCTGTTTCGCTAATTGACCAATACGTAAATTAGCTTGGGGCATCTGTTGTTTTTTCATGTATGAGTAATTTGAACAACTTGTGATTACCTATGCAGACACTATGACAATGTTAATAATACTTTCGTAATATCTTAAATAACATAATAAATTCATAATGTTATGATAAAATAAAAACAAGGACTATAATCTGTCGAATATATAATATGTTAAGCATATTTAGATAACGTAACTCATATTTCATGTTCAACATTTTATAGAAATATTCCTGGATATAAATTTACCTATTGTTATCTATTCCCACATAAAACATGGAACTATATAGAATTTAAGGTTAGGAAACTTTCGTCGTCTGGTCAATATCCTTTTCTTCTTGCGCATTGACTCAAATTAAATGTAACCCTAGGGAGTAGTAGTTTAGCATCGTTGACTCATATTACAGGTAACCGAAATTGAGGACTGTAATACAGGTAAAAATCAACGGCAGGCCTATCTAAAAGCGATTCGACTTCGTTATCGTCGAGCAGGTAAAAAGGCCAAGGCAACTATTCTTGATGAATTCTGTGCCGTGTGCGGCTATCACCGCAAATATGCGATACGGTCATTGAACCTGCGCGGCAAGTTGCGTAAGCCGCAACGGGCCAGTCTATCCGTCACCACCGTTATTAACCACGCTGAAACGCCTCTGGTTTGCCTGTGACCAGATGTGTTCCAAGAAACTCAAGGCGGCTATTCCACTGTGGTTGCCTTTCTATGAAATGGCTGTATCCCTTCAAAAAAAATGAGACACGATTGCCCTAAATTTAATTGATAAGAAATTACCTTGATTCTTTCCTATTAATGACCATAAATGGGAATGTTACGAATAAGTCACTAAGTGATTTCAAGACATTCATAGTGATTAATATGAGGCACCAAACACCGTAAGTGGGAAAGTTCTGCTTATTTGCTTTTAAAGGGCATTGACTCAGATATGATCTGACAGACAGCGTCTGCTATCGGCCAAAAGAGGATGCAGAGTTGATCGCGGATCAGATCAAGTTCCTAGGCGATTCGCTTGGATGCAATTAAGCTTTTTAGGGCCAGGTCTTGCAATACAATATGTTAATGTAAGACCTGGCCCCGATTTTTTCACGTTTTTATTATGCGCGCATATAAGCCTGACTTTATGGAACTATATATAATGAATCCATATATAATGATTTAATCATCATGACTTATAAAAAATATTTCTTA
>SMWN01000059.1 GCA_004356415.1 Gammaproteobacteria bacterium | reverse complement strand
AGTGTCAATTGATAAAATTCAACACCCTTCTTATCCACCCCGAGTATACCTATATGGCCAACATGGTGATGACCACAGGCATTCATACAACCGGACATTTTGATCTTGATATCACCAATATCATACAGATAATCCATATCGTTAAATTTTTCATTGATTTGTTTGGCAATTGGAATTGAACCCGCATTCGCAAGTGAGCAAAAATCCAGACCGGGACAACAGATAATATCGGTTAACAATCCGATATTGGGTGTGGCTAACCCATGTTCGGCAAGTGACTCCCATAAAGGAAACAAATCAGCCTGTTTCACATGAGGCATAATAAAATTCTGGTCATGGGTTGTTACTATCTCACTAAAGCTGTATTCGTCAATCATATCTGCCAGACGATCCATCTGCACATCAGTGACATCTCCAGGGGCGATGGTCGGTGCCTTGAGTGACACGACAACCGCACGGTAGCCATCAACTTTATGTGTCTTTACATTTCGATCCACCCATGCAGCAAAGGCCTGGTTGGAAGCAAGGTGATCATCAAAGCTGGACTCTGCAGCCGCATCTTTATCATATTCAGGAGGTGCAAATTGTGCACGAACACGATCGATTTCTTTCTGATCCAGTAACAGTGCAGAATCTTTAATGTATGACCATTCTGCTTCTACCATTTCAGCAAATTTTTCGATACCGGTTGCATTGACCAGAATTTTGATTCTTGCTTTGTATATATTGTCTCTCCTGCCAAAACGATTATAGATGCGTAGGATGGCTTCCATGTAGGAAAGCAAATGTCGCTTTTCAAGAAAATCGCGAATAACTTTGCCAATGACGGGTGTACGGCCAAGGCCACCGCCGACGAGCACCTTGAAGCCAACTTCGCCCGCCTCATTACGCACCAGATACAATCCAATATCATGCACCTGTACTGCTGCGCGATCATGTGTCGCGCCTGAAACAGCAAACTTGAACTTGCGCGGTAGATAGACAAATTCCGGATGGAAAGTTGACCACTGACGTAATATTTCACAATAGGGTCTCGGATCTTCCACTTCATCTTCAGCAACCCCGGCAAACTGATCAGAAGTAATATTCCGGATACAGTTACCGCTGGATTGAATAGCGTGCATTTGTACACTGGCCAAGTCTGCCAAAATATCAGGGACAGTCTCTAGTTTGGGCCAGTTGTATTGTATGTTCTGGCGCGTACTGATATGGGCATAATTCTTATCATACTTACGGGCGATATGGGCGAGCATCCGCAGTTGCCTGGAGGACAATAAACCGTATGGGATATCCACACGTAACATGGGAGCATGCGTCTGGATATACAAACCGTTCATCAATCTCAGCGGTCTGAATTCATCCTCTGATAATTCTCCTGCAAGATAACGTCGGGTCTGATCTCGGAATTGCTCTACGCGCTCGTCAACAATCTTTTGGTCGTAATGATCGTACTGGTACATCTTTTTCTGCCATAGTAAGTTACTGATTAGATTAAGGGAATTTTCGATCTTACTGGGAAAGATAGCAACAAGCACTTATACTTAAAAGAAATTAATTTGACTATAGTTATTCTATTTTGTTATTAAATGTTGTCACTCTATAATTCTCGCCATGGTGATTAATCTTCATCCTCCTTCGGTTTGTATGCCGAAGCTAACTCCTTTTGTATCCTGGGTTGGACCTGATCATAATGACTAAATTCAATTGAGAAAGAGCCCGTCCCGCCGGTAAATGATTTGAGTCTAGATTGGTAATTGTCTAATTCACTCAATGGCACAGTACCACTGATTGAAGTAAACCCGCCCGCCATCGCTTCAGTATTACTGATGCGTCCTCTTTTCCCCGACAGATCGGCTGTGATATCACCCATTGCGCCACTGGGAACAGTAATTGTGATATCAACGATCGGCTCCAGGACCACAGGTTTTGACTTCGTGACGGCAGCGACAAAGGCCTTTTTCCCGGCAGTAACAAAGGCAACTTCTTTTGAGTCCACTGAATGGTGCTTGCCATCAACAATGGTCACTTTTATATCTTGCAGTGGGAAACCGGCAATTACTCCTTCATCGAGTACATGTTGAATGCCTTTTTCAACGGCAGGAATGAATTGTCTCGGTATGACACCACCAACAACTTTATCCACGAATTCGAACCCACCTCCACGTGGAAGGGGCTCCACTCTCAAAGACACCTCACCAAATTGACCTGCTCCACCTGTCTGCTTTTTGTGCCGATAATGTCCATCTGCATGAGTGGTGATGGTTTCGCGATAGGCAATCTTTGGGGGGCGAGTATCGACATTAACGTTGTAATGATCTTTTAGTTTATCAAGCACGATACGCAAGTGTAATTCTCCCAGACCACGTATCACTGTCTCATTCATTTTTGCATGATGTTCAATAATTAAACTGGGATCTTCTTCAACCATTTTATGTAAAGCGTCAGAAATCTTTTGCTCATCACCACGACTCTTAACATTGATCGCCAAACCATACATGGGGGCAGGAAGATCCAGTGAACGTAAATGTAGTTGATCCTCGTCATGGGAATCATGTAGTACGGCATCAAAATGAATATCATCAATCTTAGCCACCGCACATATATCACCAGGTATCCCGGAAGCAACTTCAGTATGTTCTTTGCCCTGTAACTTGAAAAGATGACCCACCTTGAAAGGTTTACGCCCATCGCCAATGAATAATTGACTCTCCTTGTTAATCGTCCCCTGATGAATACGAAAAGTGGCAAGTTTTCCAATAAATGGATCAACATTGATCTTGAATACATGAGCCAATACATGTTTGCCCGAATCCGGTACAACTTCTATTGGTACTGAGTCTTCACCTTCTCCTTTCAGGAATTGCGGTGGATTACCTTCGTTTGGATTTGGCATTAAACTGGCAAATATTTCCAGCAACTCATCCAGACCCGCACCGGTTTTTGCAGAAACAAAACATACGGGAACCAAATGACCCTCCCTGAGTGACTGTTCAAAAGGATCATGTAATTGTTCTGGACTGATTTCCTGGCCCTGCTCCAGATAAATCTCCATTAAATCTTCATCGAGCTCGACCACCTGATCAACGATGTGTGTATGCGCCTCTGCCACAGAAGAGAAATCTGTCTTATCCCCGGACGGACTAAAGAAGCAGTCGATAACTTTTTGATTATTTTCAGCAGGAAGATTAATCGGCAAACATTCACTGCCGAATGCTTCCTTAATCTGTGTCATTAAACTTACTAAATCGACTTGCTCGGCATCTATCTTATTAATAATAATCAGTCGATCCAAATCCATGTTTTTTGCAACCTCCATCATACGGCGGGTCACCATCTCGATACCTGTTTGTGCATTTATCACTACCGCACAGGTCTCCACCGCTGGCAGTACCGCCAGTGCACGGCCCATAAAGTCTGGATATCCTGGTGTATCAATCAAATTGATGTGGCCACCATGGTAATCCATACTCACAATGGTGCTGTTCAGTGAATACCCGAGTGTTTTTTCCTGCGGATCAAAATCACTGACCGTGCTGCCCCTTTCAATAGAACCCTCACCGCTGATAGCACCCGATCTGTTTAACATTGCTTCAATCAACGTGGTCTTGCCTGAACCAGCATGACCGACAAGCACGATATTTCGAATATCCTCAGTACTGTAGCTAGCCATCTTTCTCTTCCTCAAACATTTTTATTCATTCTTTTTTTATATTGTAAGCCACGAGACAAACTATTATCTCGATTATATTTATTGTCGGGTTAATATCGAGGCGAGAACGCCCCCGACGCGATAGCAAGCCGCGTGAGCCAAAGGCCGAACTTGTGCCGCCTCTGGCGCGCCATAAATAGATCAGGATGAGCTATTTTATAACCATATTTTCTTCTGTGCTTGAGAAAGGATAGTGAACATAGAGCAACTATGAAAGGTTAAAGACGAATAATTTGTATTTCGCAAGAATTAAATCCAGCCAGAGTTTAGCTGGGTGGGACTGATCTAAAAGGAGTAGAGACTCCTTAACTTATTACAACAGAGAAAGGTTCTAAAAATAGCGCGCAAGAAGAATTCGCCCTTTTCGCGTGAGATAACCTTCGGCATCAATAAAACCGCCAATTTTAGCGATGGATAACAATTGTCTGGGCCTTGTCCTAGGGAGATAGACCATGCCGTCACCATAACGACATTCTAATAATTCGACCATCTGCCGCTCTTCCAAATCTAATCCATCGGTTGACAATACAGCATTCAAAATCATTTCTCCCCAAAAAGCTATCTGTCGTTTTTGACAAATGCATTACTAAAGAATTCAAGGTAAAGCCCAAAATAAGCCTTAAATATCAGTAAATTACTGGATCTTTATAAGTTATATAGTTTATCTAATCAACTAAGTCAAGTATATAATGTAACTTATTGATTTATATTAGTATTAAGGGATGTGCTGTTTTGCCAGGTAATCGTGCGTGTGCATCTCTTCTAGGCGACTGATGGTTCTCAAAAATAGCTTGCTCAGCCGTTTACCGCAATAGAGCCCTGAGGGTTTAGCCGCTGCAGTGACGATCAGTTTAACGTTTCGATCATAGAATTCATCTATCAACGTCATAAATCGCCTGGCTTTGTCATTGGTCATTTCATCCATAATAGGAATATCGGATATCAGAACTGTTTGAAATAATCTGGCGATCTCAATATAGTCGGCAGGCCCTCTCGGGCCATCACATATGGCATCGAAATCAAACCAGACCACGCCATCTGCATGGCGAATTGTTTGAATCATTCGGCCTTCAATTTCAATCGGTAAGCCCTCTGTGACTTCATTTGGCGCGATGTGATTGAAATTTATTCCTAGCGATGCCATTGCTTTATCATCCAGCGGCGAATGGTAAATTTCCGCCTTATCCAGAAAACGTAAGCGATAATCAACACCTGAATCCACATTCACGACTTCCGTATATTCTTTTATCAATTCGATCGCGGGCAGAAATCGTTCTCTTTGCAAACCATCCCAGTACAATTGATCCGGTGCTTCGTTGGAAGTTGTAACCAGTACAACTCCTCGATCAAATAATGCCTTGAGCAAACCACTCAGCAACATGGCATCCGTAATATCGGACACGTGAAATTCGTCAAAACACAGAACCTCGGTTTCTGATGCAATGTTGTCTGCCACGGTGAGTAATGGATCAGACACTTCGTTGAGGTTTCTTAATTGTGCATGCACCATTTGCATAAAACGATGAAAGTGGATGCGTTGTTTTTCTTTAAAGGGCAGGCTGTCATAAAAGGAATCAATGATATAGGTTTTACCTCGTCCTACCCCCCCCCAAAAATATAATCCTTTGATAAAGTTTGTTTTATCTCTCTGGAATTTTTGTCTGATCTTTTCAAGGAAGCTGTTTTCATTGTTGCCATCAGTCAGAAGATCGTCGAAAAGTCTCTGTGTATGGCGCACAGCATTTTCCTGCGCTGGATCTGTATAAAATACTTCGCGCAATAAATCCGCCTGATATCTTTCCAGAGGTGTCATAATCAATTAATGTTATTATTAAATTCGACAATTGAATACCGCGCTTCCCAGCACGGATTTAATGCTCCCAATGTGGTGCATGTCCGCGTTGGCTTCGCGCTGGCCCGTCCATGAGCCAGATTATTAACATACTATTACGAATGTGCCCTCGTCACATTGCGATGAAGTATAACCGAAAACAACAATTCACAAGCTGAGATCACCTGATCATGATGTTAGGCATAGCTGCGATTCTACTGATTTTGCTCATATTTGGGCCGTCTATATGGGCTAAATATATTTTTAGAAAATATGCGGTGGAAATTGATGCGTTCCCGGGCACGGGGGGTGAGCTTGCTGTACATTTAGTCAAACGACTTGAACTCAGTGATGTTCATGTAGAAGAGGGTGAGCAAAACGAAAATTATTACGACCCGGAAAATAAGCTTGTTAAACTCTCGCCGGAAAATTTCAATGGGAAATCACTCACTGCCGTTACTGTTGCCGCTCATGAGATTGGCCATGCCATCCAACATAAATCCGGATATAAACCACTCGAAATACGTTCGCGAATGGCCAGATTCTCCTGGGTTGCAGAGAAGATTGCCGCCATGATGCTGGTCGCATTTCCCTTTTTAACTCTACTCACGCGCTCACCCCCCGTAGGCATTTTCACACTTGCCTGTGGATTGACAATATTGATTTTGCCTGTACTCGTTCACCTGATCACTTTGCCCGTAGAATGGGATGCCAGTTTCAAACGAGCACTGCCTGTATTAATTGCTGGAAAATATATACCCGAATCCGCCATCCCTATTTCTAAAAAGATACTGACAGCCGCAGCACTTACTTATCTTGCTACATCACTCGCCAGTATTCTGAATTTCTACAGATGGTTGATCTTTCTAAGACGTTAAACCACTCAGTTCCTCCTGAACAGGTCCAGATAAAATAGAAACTTCATATCCACACTCTTATGCCGTCATTCTGAATCCTGTCCCAAACTGAGGCAGAGAGGGAGCTTGCCACATTTACTTCTTGTCATTCCAAACGAATGTGAGGAATCTTATGTTACAGGATATAACAGTGGGTCTAAACGACTAGGTTTCTCACCCTGCCGTTCTCGAAATGAACAGACGGGTGGAGATCAGGTCGAGTGACGAGTGAATACATTGCGTATGTCAGGTAAAATGAACATGGTAAATGGAAAAAACGTACTTTAAAGGTACAAAATTTCTGGTTTGAATAATTATCACTGGGTCTGACCCAGGGGAATTCCCTGACAGGTGACAGCAGCCCTATAGGGAGGTAAACATGACAGAACCAACCATAACCTGTCCCAAATGTAAAACAGAGATCAAACTTACGGAGTCACTCGTTGCGCCGTTAATTGAGTCCACCCGCCAGCAGTATGAGGAATTATTAACCCGGAAAGACAGTGATGTTGCCAAACGTGAGCAAGACATAAGAGATAAAGAGAAACACCTGACAGATGAAAAAATCAAACTTGATGAACAGGTGGCTAATCAGGTTGCAGAGCAATTAAAGAAAGACCGTAGCAGAATAGCCGGGGAAGAAGCAAAGAAGGCAAAACTGCTTGCGGCAACCGATTTAGAAGAAAAGACCAAAGAAATCACCGACCTTCAGGATGTCCTGAAGCAACGTGATGGAAAACTGGCTGAAGCACAGAAGGCGCAAGTCGAACTTATCCGCAATCAACGTGAACTGGACGATGCCAAACGTGAACTCGAACTTACCGTAGAAAAACGCGTTCAGGAAGGTCTCAATGCCACACGTGAACAGGCCCGGAAGGAAACTGAGGAACAAATGAAACTCAAGGTGATGGAAAAAGAGCACACCATTACCTCAATGCAAAAACAAATCGAAGAACTGAAACGCAAGGCCGAACAGGGTTCGCAACAACTCCAGGGCGAAGTACAGGAACTTGAACTTGAATCACAATTAAGAACCCGCTTTCCGTTTGATAAAATTGAGCCGGTAGCCAAAGGTGAGTTTGGCGGTGATGTATTGCAACGGGTTGTCAGTGCAGGCGGACAGCAATGTGGATCGATATTATGGGAATCCAAACGCACCAAAAACTGGTCAGATGGCTGGCTGGTAAAACTTCGAAAAGATCAACATGCCGCCAAAGCGGAAATTGCTATCATTGTTAGTCGGGCACTGCCAAAAGATTTGGAGACGTTCGATCAGATCGATGGTGTGTGGGTTACACACCCCAAAACAACCATCCCCATTGCCATGACACTACGCCATGCGCTGATAGAAGTGGCATCAGCACGGCAGGCCACTGAAGGACAACAGACCAAGGCAGAAATGGTCTATCAATACCTGACCGGTCCGCGTTTCCGCCAACGCATCCAGGCCATCGTCGAGGCATTTTCTTCCATGCAGGAAGACCTTGATAAAGAAAAGAAAGCGATCACTAAACAATGGGCCAAACGAACAGAACAAATTGATCGTGTTATGCAAGCCACTGTCGGGATGTACGGAGATTTAGAGGGGATTGCGGGCAAGACGTTGCAAGAGATTGAGGGACTGGATCTCTTGGCGTTGGATTCGCCGACAAAGGAAAAGTAGTTGAAGCAACGGCGGAGTATGCACACGCTGTTTTGTAATCGGTGGGCACTTATCTGACGGAGAATACGATATGCGAAAGACAAAGCTAACCATCTCAAATTACCGAGCCCTCCGGGATGTGTCCATTCATAGTAATTATATGAGTTAACTTGAAAGTTAGTTTAGGATTAGGTCGCTAAGCATACTCAATCCATCTGCAAAGATCAGCGATGGATGTTAACTAATTTATTGGGCTGAACTCGATAATAATTCATCACTCATAATAAAAGTAGACGACAACGATAAAATGTCCTATTATTGCGTCGCATCAAATATTTTCTTTATATTGATCAAATATTAGCCACCGAAAGCGAAAGGTAATTAAAGATTTTTTACAATCAATATGCGTGAATTAAAAGCCATAATTTTTGATGTGGATGGCACACTGGCCGCCACAGAAGAAACCCACCGTCGGGCCTTCAACGAGGCCTTCAAGGAATTCGACACCCCTTTTCAGTGGTCAGTCTCCAAATACATACAATTACTCTCCATCTCCGGAGGCAAGGAACGCATTTATAAATTCCTGAAGTTACAGAATTTTAATATTCTGGGAAAAGAAAATTTACGCAATTACACACTGAGGCTTCATCAACGCAAATCTGAAATTTATCGTGAAAAATTAATTGCCGGTCATATTGGCCTACGAAATGGCGTGGAACGATTGATGAAGGAAGCCAAACAAAAAGGAATCATTATGGCGATTGCCACCTGTACTTCTACAGAGAATGTTGAAGTCCTTCTGAAAAATGCCTTAGGCGGAGCCGCATTATCGTACTTTGATGCTTTGGTCAGTTGTGATCTGGTTACTGACAAGAAACCTTCACCGGCGGTTTATCAATATACTTTGGCCAATCTCGGATTAAAACCTGAGAATTGTGTCGTCATAGAAGATACAAGTAATGGTAATCTCGCTGCTCTGGCTGCCGGGATGAAGTCAGTCATCACAACCCACCCCTTAACAGTCGATGAGGACTTCACAGGCGCTTCATTAGTCATTGATCAATTAGGCGAACCTGATGAACACTTTACTGTTCTTTCAGGTAACGCACTCGGTGCAAATTATATTGACGTTGATCTTTTGGAGAAAATTATTTTGTCTGATTATTCTGCCCATGGAAAATATGATCTGGGGCAAGCTGACTTTGCAGTTGCGGCAAATTAATATCAGCTAAATCAATCTTATGTGATCAAATGTTATTTGATCACAATAAATGCAGCGGCATTCCCTCTCAGGATCCTCAGTAACAAGGGCTCTTCTTTTCCACCCACCTTTTTGAGAAACATCTGCACATCTTTAACTGTTTGACGATT
>SMWN01000058.1 GCA_004356415.1 Gammaproteobacteria bacterium | reverse complement strand
GTATGAGCTAACCAGTTTTGTGAGATCACTAACTTGATACATAAAGCGACCAAGCTGTTTCTCTAACAGAGACTGTTTGGAGTAAATTTACGAATTGTCGTTTGTCGTTACTATTCCGTGTATAGAAAAACGGGGTATTGGAAAACAAAACAAGACACCACCCTGTCATGTCACAGGGTGGCATGGATTATTTCTCAGTCGTTGCTGCTTCACCTTCATCCGCAATTGCGAATTCATCGAGCAAATCAATTTTACCGATAGTGTCTATATTATCAGTTGTAATAAGACCTTCGGCAATTTCACGTAATGCAATCACAGTGGGTTTATCATTATCTTCATCCACTAGGGTATCTCTACCCAGAGTAATTTGCCTGGCGCGTTTGCTGGCTAACAACACCAGGTCATAGCGGTTATCTATGTGTATCAGGCAATCTTCAATCGTCAATCTGGCCATTCTAAAACCTCGTAATTCAAAATTATGTAAACAAAAAAATTCTGGTGAAACTGAATGTCAGATTCCTTATTAAGGAAGGGTTACTGACAAGTCGGTGATCACGGATTCCGCGCTATTCTACTGAAAAATCTAGGTTTCTGCTATTAAGCCAGCGACAAATTGACTTAAATCTGCTTGCTGGACTTGCCGGTTTTCTCTCAAAGAAGCTAAAATATCCCGTAATTCGGACAATGCGGCCTCAAATTTATCATTTATGATCAAAAAGTCGTATTCCTTGTAGTGTGAAATCTCATTTTTGGCATCTCGCAGTCGCCTTTGTACGGTGGTGGGGTCATCGTCATCTCGCTCTGTTAGTCTGGTTTCTAGTGCATGGAGACTCGGCGGCAGGATAAAAATGCTATTACAGTCAGGCATGAGATAGCGGACTCGTGCTGCTCCCTGCCAATCAATCTCCAGGATAACGTCTTTACCTTCATTTAACTGGGATTCAACTCCGTTTCTGGATGTCCCATAATATTTATCAAAAACTTTAGCGTGTTCAAGAAACTGATCACTATCAACCATCTCCATGAATGAATCGATATCAATAAAATGGTATGCAATTCCATCCGTTTCTCCATCACGTCTCGGGCGCGTGGTATGAGAAACCGATACCATTAATTTTGGATCTGACTCACAAAGTGCCTTAACCAGCGTTGTTTTCCCGGCTCCTGAGGGTGCAGAGATAACAATTAGCCTGCCAGCTTTGTTGTTTTTATTATTGCTTTTATTATTCAATGTTCTGTATCTGTTCTCGCATCTGCTCAATAAGTACTTTTAGGTCAACAGAAGTATTTGTGTAGTCAAGATTTGCTGCTTTTGAACCCAGTGTGTTCGCTTCCCTGTTCAATTCTTGCATTAGAAAATCCAGCCTTCTGCCGACAGGTTCATTTTTTTGCACGACTTGCCGAACTTCATCTAGATGGGCATCCAGTCTGTCCAGTTCTTCCGCGACATCAGATTTTTGAACCAATAACAATATTTCCTGTTCCAACCTGTCCTTATCCAAATCGATCGCTAATTCCTGTGATTTTTCAGTCAGTCGGTCACGCAGCATTTGTTGTATTTCCGGCAATTTCTCCCCGAATGCACGAAGGAGGGATGCAATTGTGTCACAACGTTCAAGTATCATGGCCTGTAATTTATTCCCTTCACTGACACGTGTCTCAACGACACGTTCCAGTGTCATATCCAACTGCTTCAGTAGAGGCACACTGATTGATTCAGCATCAATGGTGTCTCGATTGATCACACCAGGCCAGCGGAGCACATCCATCGCGTTGAGCATTGCTGGATCGGTTATCGATGATTGTATGGATTCTGCAGATTTAACAAGACAGTTTGCAAGATCTTTGTTTATCGACAAACCGTTACCGGGTATTTCATTTGCATCAAAACGCAATAAACAATCTACTTTGCCTCGCTTGAGTTTGTTAGAAATATGTTCGCGCACCTTGGCTTCAAGCATTCTCAATTCTTCCGGTAGACGGATATTTAATTCAAGGTAGCGGTGATTGACACTCCTGATCTCCCATGTGATGTGTCCGGTTTCATTGGATTCTTCGGTGCGACCATAGGCCGTCATGCTAGCAGTCATATAAGATCTCTGATTACGTCTATTGTGGCCGGTAAGTTTATACCCAAAATACTTGGAAATGTAGGTTTCAGCATGACGGGAAGTACCCATATTCAAGGCATGAAGCCGAAGGACTAGTCATTCTAGTCCAAGGTTTTATAATGATGAAGATGGATACTTCTCGCCTTGCCCTGCGGGAGCTCAGGTAGGAATCCAGAGCCGCGTTACCTACATGGATGTAGGTAAGGGGCGCGAGCTGGGAGCGGAAGTTTTACAATTCTTGTGAAGGACTAGTTATTCACTGCGAGGTGCGCCTTGCTCCGACATTCTACCTGAACTCTGAAGCCTGCGTTTCCAAGTAATTTGGGTATAACTGCTTGGGGGGTTTAAGGCAAATCGCCCGTGGTTTAATTATGGACACCTCATGTATAATTCGTCAAATTTTTAAGATGGAGGCAGCGAATGCGCCCAAGTGGAAGAGCCCCGGATCAACTGCGGGAAATCAAACTGACCCGGAATTACACCTGCCACGCTGAAGGTTCCGTGCTGGTTGAGTTTGGCAAAACCAAGGTCATCTGTACAGTCAGTATTGATGATCAGGTTCCTAGGTTTCTTAAAGGCAAGGGGCAGGGTTGGTTAACTGCAGAGTATGGTATGTTGCCACGCTCCACCGGGTCACGTATGCGTAGGGAGGCAACGCAAAGTAGCCAGGGAGGGAGAACTATAGAAATCCAGCGTTTGATTGGACGTTCTCTGCGTGCTGTTGTTGACCTGGAAAAACTGGGAGAGAGAACATTAACAGTCGATTGTGACGTGATTCAGGCAGATGGAGGCACACGGACTGCATCTATTACGGGTGCCTATGTGGCGCTGGTAGATGCTGTCAGATCCTTGCAGTATGAAAAAATATTGAACGAGGATCCAGTGAATAATGTCATCGCCTCTGTTTCTGTGGGTATCTATGAAGGGACAGCAGTACTGGATCTGGATTATGCAGAAGACTCGAATGCGGAGACAGACATGAATGTTGTGATGAATGGTGATAACCACTTTATTGAGGTGCAGGGGACTGCTGAAGGGCATGCTTTTAGCGCAGAAGAACTCAACGAAATGTTGGCGCTTGCACAAACGGGAATCAATGAATTATTTGAGATCCAGCGAAATGCACTGGCTTAATAAATTTATTTTCCGGTTATTGTGAAGATTGACTGGTTTAGTAAAAATTGGATAAAGATGTGCAGGCAAAAGTAAGTCGCATTGTTTTTGCCAGTGGTAATGCTGGCAAGGTACGTGAAATAGGTCAGCTATTGGAAGGCTTGAGCATCGATGTTCTGCCTCAGTCAGATTTTAATGTGCCCGAAATAGAGGAAACCGGATGCACCTTCGTTGAGAATGCCATACTCAAGGCAAGAAACGCAGCACATCATACCGGCTTAGCTGTAATTGCGGATGATTCAGGGATTGTTGTTGATGTCTTGCAAGGTCGCCCCGGAATAGTTTCAGCACGTTTTGCAGGTGTTGGTGCGAGTGATGAAGATAATCTAAATAAGCTTATCGAGATGATCAAACCATTTCCTGAAGAACAACGAACGGCCCGTTTTATTTGTTCGATGGTTTATCTCAGGCATGAATATGATCCAGTTCCCATCATTGCTCAGGGTGTTTGGGAAGGACAGTTAATCACCGATCCCAAAGGTTCCAATGGCTTTGGTTATGATCCAATGTTTTATGTCTCATCTCAGCAGTGTACTTCGGCAGAATTGACGCCAGAAATAAAAAATAAATTAAGTCATCGTGGTCAGGCTCTCACACATCTATTGGGTAAACTTAACGAAGTATATTCAATGGAGTAGCACAACTCCATCTACAATCTATCAACGACTAAATGTTGAATTTTAAAAATAACCCACCATTATCTTTGTATATCCATCTTCCCTGGTGTATCAAGAAATGCCCTTATTGTGATTTCAATTCACATGCAACAAATAAAGAAACGTTTCCAGAAGATGCCTATATTGATGTATTGATTAGTGATCTTGAATCTGAATTGCCGCGTATTTGGGGTCGACCCATTGTCAGTATTTTTATCGGTGGTGGCACACCGAGTCTGTTTTCAGCAAAGGCAATCAACCGTCTGATGGTGGCCTTACGTGAGAGGCTGACCTTTTATCACCATACTGAAGTAACCATGGAAGCCAATCCAGGCACGGCTGAGGCGGATCGATTCAAGGCATATCGTGAATCAGGGATCAATCGGCTCTCGATTGGTGTGCAGAGCTTTAATGATGAGAAATTGAAAGTATTGGGCCGCATTCATAATAGTGCCGAGGCTAAGGCTGCGATTGCCATGGCAAAAGATGCCGGTTTTGATGAGATTAATATCGACCTGATGTTTGGTTTGCCCGAACAATCGATTGGTGAAGCGATGTCCGATCTGGAAACGGCTATGGGACAACAACCCTCGCATCTTTCCTGGTATCAATTGACTATTGAACCCAATACTATTTTTTATTCGAAGCCACCTGCATTACCGGATGATGATTTGTTGTGGAGTATGCAGGCACAGGGGCAGGCGTATTTATCTGACAGTGGATTTGATCAATATGAGATTTCTGCCTACGCAAGAAAGGGGATGAATCATCAATGTCAACATAATTTAAATTATTGGCAGTTTGGGGATTATCTGGGAATTGGCGCCGGGGCGCATGGAAAACTGACGCATGTGGTAGAAGGTAAGATTGAGCGCTATTCTCGCCATCGGATCCCCCAGAGTTATATCGATAAGGTAGGCCAGTTAAACGCAATTACAGACTCCAGACAGCTTGGCAGAGATGAGTTGCCATTGGAGTTTATGATGAATGCATTACGTCTAAATGAAGGGTTTCATCCGTCCCTTTTTATTGAGCGCACAGGCTTGCCACTGAACCATATCCAGAAACAATTGGAAATAGCTGAAGAAAAAGCATTAATAGAATGGGATATTAATAAGATAAAACCTACAGAAACCGGACATCGTTATCTGAATGATTTGATACAATTATTTATTAAATGAGATTGAAGACAATTTAATGAAAAGAAAATTTCTGACGATAGAAAATGAAGAAGACCTGGGGGAATTATGCAAACAATTAAAAGGAAGTGCCTGGTTAGCGATTGATACTGAGTTTGAGAGAACAAGCACATATTACCCAGAGCTATGTTTGGTGCAGGTTGCGAATGAAGATATTGCTGCGATTATCGATCCACTGGCAGTTATCAATCTTGATCAATTTTTCGAGATACTTTACAACAAATCAATCATCAAGGTATTTCATTCTGTACATCAGGATCTCGAAATATTTTTTAACCTCAAGGGTGCCGTTCCAACACCGATTTTTGATACACAGATAGCTGCGCCGCTTCTTGGTTATGCTGAACAAATCGGATACGCAAAATTAGTATATCAATTATTAGGTGTTGAACTAGGCAAGACGTTTACCCGTTCAGACTGGAAGCAACGCCCACTGAAGCAGGGCCAGCTTGAATATGCGATCAATGATGTAATCTATCTTGGCAAGGTCTATGTTCAATTTGTCGAGAAACTCAAAAGATTAGATCGGCTTTCCTGGCTGGAAAAAGATTTTTCTGCATTGGCAGATCCAGATCGTTATCAACCGGATCCAGAGCATGTCTGGATGAAAATACGTGAAGCAAAAAAGTTGAAAGGGGGAAAGCTGGCTGTTTTGCAGAAATTGGCTGCATGGCGAGAAACAACTGCAATAGCGGAGAACAGGCCACGAAACTGGTTGATGCGAGATGATGCCATTGTTGAAATGGCGCGATTACTTCCCAAAGACAGGAATGCCCTGACGAAGATTAAAGGTCTACAGGAACGATTTTTAAAAAATCATGGTGAGGTATTGTTGAGTGTTATTCACAACGCCAAAAACATGCTGCCGGAACCGTTAATCAATGTTCAGCAGCGTGACAAGCTGACAGGTCAGCAACAGGCAATTGTGGACGCACTATCAGTCATTGTCAGGTTACAGGCGGAAATTCATGAACTGAATCCCGCTGCCCTTGCCTCGAAAAAAGAGCTGCAAGCATTTGTACAAAACCAGGATGAGTCTGTATTACTCAGTGGTTGGAGAAGACCATTGGTTGGAGATGCTTTGAGTGAGTTTATGCGCGGTAATCAGACCATTCAGTTGCTTGACAACAAATTATCAATCGTCGCGAATGAAACCTGATTTAGAGTGATCATGCCAAATTGAATAAGATTGAACCTATCAATGAAGGTCAGAAAGAATGTGTCATCGACAGAACCAGATATTTAATTGATGAAGCATGCAAAATTTATCAACGTAACTTTGAACTCATATCAATTGATTTTGAATTGAAAGGACGTGTCGCAGGAATGTATCGAACAAACAAGAACCAGCGTGTGATTCGGTATAATCCATATATCTTTGCAAAATATTTTGAAGATAATCTGGGGTCAACAGTGCCTCATGAAGTTGCACATTATTTGACTGACATAATGTTTGGCCATAGTCGCCCACACGGGGAAGAATGGTGTGGTGTGATGCAGGCACTTGGCGCAGAGGCCAGTCGAACCTGTGACTATGATCTTGAGGGTATCCCCGTAAGAAGACATCAACATCATGCGTATCATTGCTCATGTATGACACATGAGATAACGAGTCGTCGGCATAATAAAATTCAAAAAAATAAAACGCGCTGTTTTTGTAATAAATGTCATGAAGAACTTAGGTGGTTTCGGATAATAAGTGCAATTCCTGATAAAAGTGGCCAGCTGATATAGTTCGCCATTTTTCTCACCAAAGGAAAATGCACAATGAACTATAAACAACTGACCGAAAACGAACGATAC
>SMWN01000057.1 GCA_004356415.1 Gammaproteobacteria bacterium | reverse complement strand
TATTATTTAAATAGTTAGTTCTACAGGTTCACCATGAATCTTATGAACGAGCAATCTTCATGTCTTCATACAACGGCTTGGTAAAATCAGGCAGATCTGCTGCGCGCATGTCTTCCTGTTCGAGATTCATCGCATTTTGGATACGGCGTGGCACATTAGTTGGGCCAGGAATAAATAAAAAATTACGACCAGGCATGTTAATACCCTCCAGTATATGTTTTAAATTCTAGGGATTGTTATTCGCGACTTTCGTCGCTAAGTCCTTATTTTTTAATGGCATCGGAACCTTCTGACCTCAGAATTTACTCCGGCACTTTTCAAAAAATTATTATTATATTCGGTGCAATTATTTATCTGTTTTTGCACCTGTTGCGGTCATTGCGCCGCTTTTCCCCTACATCAGACCTTCGTAAGATGCTCTTTTTACCACAAAACGGCATCATAAATCCATTTTTAGCCATCAAATTGGGGCAATATTCTTCTTCCTCGACCAAACTCAATGACCCAAACTCGATCACCCAAACTCAATGACCCAGGCCAGCAGCCAAATCCCGTGTGAGATCACTGACGTCTTCAAGTCCAATTGAAAGTCTTATCAAACTATCACTGATCCCGGCTTCAGCACGCTGCTCATCTGTTAATCGATGATGCGTCGTGGTTGCTGGATGTGTCATTGTGCTTCTGGTGTCGCCCAGATTGGCCGTAATAGAAAAAAGGGAGCTTGAATCGATGACACTCCAGGCCGCTTTTTGACCGCCATCTACCTCAAAACTCAGCACACCACCAAACCCGGATTGTTGAGTTTTTGCCAACTCATACTGTGGGTGTGATTTCAGGCCGGGATAATAAACTCGCTTCACATTGCTTTGTTGTTCTAACCACTCAGCCACCTGCAACGCATTGTCACAGTGTGCTTTCATCCTTATATGCAAGGTTTCCAGGCCCTTGAGGAATACCCAGGCATTAAATGGGCTCAATGTCGGCCCGGCCGTTCTCAAAAAACCAACAATATCCTCTGCCAGAAGTTCATCACTGCCTAATACTGCCCCACCGATACAACGTCCCTGACCATCGAGATATTTTGTTGCTGAATGAATCACGATATCTGCACCCAAACTAAATGGTTTCTGTAATACAGGCGTACATAAGCAATTATCAACCACAAGTAGGCAAGCTTTCGCATGGGCAATCTCAGCCAGGCGGGAAATATCTGCTATCTCTGTCAAGGGATTTGAAGGTGTTTCCAGGAACAGCATTTTAGTTTCGGGACGTATCGCACTTTCCCAGGTCTGATAGTCTGCCAAACCGACAAACGTTGTCGTCAAACCAAATTTTGACAATACATTATCTAACAGGCCGACTGTTGTGCCAAAAATACTGCGAGATGCGACAATATGGTCACCAGCTTTCAGCAAGCCCATAAACGTGCTTAAAATCGCACTCATCCCTGAGGAAGTTGCGACACAGCGTTCAGCACCTTCCAACGCAGCTAGGCGCTCCTCAAATGTACGAACGGTAGGATTCGTGAATCGCGAATATATATTCCCAGGCTCATCCCCGGAAAAACGTGCTGCAGCCTCGGCAGCATCCTTGAAGACATAACTTGAGGTAGCAAAGATCAGTTCACTATGCTCGCCTTCAGCACTGCGCACTTGCCCAGCTCTAACTGCATTCGTATTTGAGCCATATTGCTTTGGATCAATCTTGAGCATATCTCACTCCAAATAATTCGTGCAACCCATCGAAAAAGAACTTCAGGAAAATCATGCGGACACAAAAAAACCCGCGATCAGCTTAAGCTAAAGCAGGCTGCTCTTCTTTAGCGGTACTTTTTATGCGCCCGCAAGCTTGAATCAAATCGGCGCTCGAACGCGAGTCTAGGAAACCCCCGTTAATATGTCAATAAATGCACGATTGACAACAGTCCCTAAGACGTCATCCCCTCTTCTATTGTCCCCCTCTAATGCACTGACCCTATCATCCGAATAGTTATACAATAGCAATAAAAAGATGGACATATTCAACTTTCATCTATGCCACTCATAAATCCCTTAACATCATGGTTGTCAACCAGCAGTTCGTCCATAAATAATCTTCGATTGCCCTGTACTTCAATAGCAGGAGGGATAATATCCTCGCATCCAATACTGCTGGAATCCGCCTTTTCATGGTCTGATTGCTCATTAGCAGATTTTAATCTCTTCTTAAGCGCGTCTATTTTTTCAGAATTAATCAGAGTAACGCCATTATTTCTGGTTTTCGATAATGACCCTAGCATTGTCAGTGTCGTACGATGCTTTAATAAGCTGGAAATAAAATCAGCTTCTTCGTGAGAGGACATTGAAATTATATTGATCCCGTTCCGAAGACGCTTGATTAAATCAGGCCATAATTTATCAATCCTGTCTCTGTCTTCTTGGCTGGACACGTTAACAATAGACCAAACCAGATCTTCTGCCGTCTCAATAGCATGTTGCCATGCGTCGCAGTTCATCCCATTTTTATCGTAAATCAGGGTGAATAATTTAATCCAATGTTTTAACAGGAAATCAGACACAAAGTCCGGTACGTGCTTCCCAGCAAGAAGTTCCTGTATTTTTGATGTGACTGTTTGCTTTACTCCAGCGATCCTTTGATAGCCCTGATTGCTATTTTCATCATTGCATGTTTGTTGCTCACCAGGCACTGATCCCCCGGTCGAACCACGTGCATCTATCACATGATCAATCTCTAAATAGACATCATTTAGCTTAGACGTGACATATTTCTCAAAATATTTGAATATGATTAGCCGAATTTCAGCTCCTGTATCAACTAACTCACATGCTTTATAAAAAGCCTGGCAGACTATTTCCGGCGACACTGGATTCTCGCTTATACCAGGAATGTCGGAACCTAAGACCTGACGCATACGCTCATCAAGATTTAGTAACGCCTGTTGGCAATTATTCCTGGCCCTATTTACGGTGCCCGTCATCACCATAGAGTCATCGCCTTTTAGTTCTTCATGCGCATTCCCTTCGAGGGCATTCATTTCTCGATTACTTGAACGAAGATTTTCGTCAAACAGATCAATAAAATTTTTAACGCATGACTTCTCAATGTTGTGTCTCTTCAGTCTCACTTCATGCATTGCATTGAAGTATTTCGTTCTTTCATCTGAATTTGTCGTCTTGACTGCGATATCCATCAATACATCGTCCACTTCATCCATCATGTTTGGTAATGATTGCTTTAAATAAGCTACCATTAATTCACGACACTCATGCAACACCATTTGGATACTTTGATCTACATCTAATTTTGTTCTGTAATCATTCATTTTAGTCATACCGTTTCTAATTGAGTCCCTACAACATGATTCTTTAATTTTATTGTCAGCGATTTTTAAATATATCTATTGCTTTTATCTAGGTAGCCTAAAGTTTTACTCTCCCGGCAATGTCGCACAACATGCCAATGCAACTATTGGGATACAATTCACAAACGTATGTTCTATTACGTGATGAAGATCACAAAAATTTTGTCCCTGAATCAAAAAATAATTAATTCTAAATATTGTTGTCGTTAAATGGCGACGGTTTTGCCACCTATTAATCCTTGTCAATCGTATAACTCCTTGTTTTTATAATCATTAATTATTGGCATAACACTTGCGAAACAGTAGTAAGCAACAATTTCGAGAGAAAACTAATGAATAACATCGAATATTCCATATCCAAGTTAAAGATTAAAGAACGACAACTGGAAACCTTGTCTGAAATGGTTGATAAAGAAGGGCTTACCCAGTGTATTAGGCTGTTGTCGACTTACATCGCCTTATACAAAAAAGATTTCGGCGAATTATCGGCTGAAAGTTATGCATCAATCCTTAGTTCGACAGAACTAGATATAGATATGCTCAGTATGTTTGAAAATGGAATTCACGAAGCAGTAACAATGCTGGGTATGATTGTTAACACGCGCAAACAGCAGGACAAAAATCAATTGGCAGTCACAATAAATTAACAGGTCATGACCATAATATGCGTAGAACTTAGGACTTGCCAGGCTACCAGACCATTAGGAAAAATACTCAGGCATTATTCGTGAGGTCAATCAAATTCTCGTCGCTTGCCTCTCTTTTTGATTTCGCACTATCGTTCCGCATTTCCTCGATATGATCGAGGTATTCCTGATTAATGTCACCTGTAACATATTCACCATTAAAGCAGGACAGATCAAAACTGTTGATATGTACATCACTCGTCTGTGTCGACTCGATTAATTTTTCCAAATCCTGGTAGATGAGCCAGTCGGCACCAATCGATTTTGCAATTTCTTCTTCAGTTTTATTATGTGCAATTAATTCATTCACTGTCGGCATATCGATCCCGTATACGTTTGGATATCTGACCGGTGGTGCTGCTGATGCAAAATAAACTTTATTTGCCCCAGCATTTCTTGCCATTTCTATGATCTGGCCCGACGTCGTACCCCTGACTATCGAATCATCGACCAACAAAACATTTTTGTCTTTAAATTCGGATCCAATGGCATTAAGCTTTTGCCTGACTGATTTCTTGCGAATTTCCTGTCCTGGCATGATAAAGGTGCGAGGAATGTATCGATTTTTGATAAACCCTTCCCGATAGCTCACCTTGAGCTTTTGTGCCAGAGGCAAAGCTGCCGTTCTTCCCGTATCCGGGATCGGTATGATAACGTCGATATCATGATCAGGTCTTTGTTGCAGTATCTTTTCTGCTAATGTCTCACCCATACGAAGGCGCGCATTATAGACCGAAATGCCATCGATAATTGAGTCAGGTCTGGCTAAATAAACATGCTCAAATATACAGGGTGAATATTGTGGGTTTTCCGCACATTGACGCGTATGCAATTTGCCATCCTTTGTGATAAAAATAGCCTCGCCAGGTTTGATGTCGCGAATGACCGTGAATCCCAATGAATCGATTGCGACGCTTTCAGAAGCAATCACATATTCCTTTCCAGCTTCAGTATCACGCTCACCAAATATGACAGGTCTGATGCCAAATGGGTCACGAAACCCTAGAATTCCAAAACCACTGATCATTGCTACGGCTGCATATCCTCCTCTGCACCGTTTATGCAATTTTCCGACCGCATCAAATACATCACCAACTTCCAAACGGGGTTTGCCCATACGTTGTAATTCGTCAGCAAGTACATTGACTAAAACTTCCGAGTCCGAATCAGTATTGATATGCCTGAGATCATCCCTGAATAATTCACTCTTTAATTCCTCGCTATTGGTAAGATTGCCATTATGGGCAAGTGATATTCCATACGGGGAGTTAACGTAGAATGGCTGTGCCTCTGCAGAAGAAGAACATCCGGCCGTTGGATAGCGAACATGGCCTATGCCAATTTTCCCCTTAAGATTAAGCATATGACGTCTATGGAATACATCTCGTACCAGACCATTACTCTTCCGCAGATAGAGTCTACGATCATGGTATGTCATCATGCCTGCAGCATCCTGTCCCCGATGCTGTAAAACTGTTAACCCATCATATATAAGTTGATTTACAAACTGTTTACCAACAATGCCTACAATGCCACACATAAGAATCTGACCTTCTATCCTGTTAGATTATCTTCGACAGGGGTATCTGTCACCATTTCATATTCATGATACTTTGAAATGCTTTCCGGCAGGTATTGTCCCGACCAGACGGCAACTCTCTCAAAC
>SMWN01000056.1 GCA_004356415.1 Gammaproteobacteria bacterium | reverse complement strand
TCACTCTGGAAGAAGACAGCCTGATAGATGAAGGTGTAATCACGTGGATTGATAAACTAATCAAACATTTCAATCAACCCAGCCTAGCATCATCCATCATGTTCGAGATCCGATCTGAACATTTTATTGCCCACCAACAAAATATTGTAACCATTATGATGGGACTAAGAGATAAATATGGAATTTCCTTTGCCCTTACCAATGTCCAGGGCTCATCAATATTAACTACTTGTACACAACAGACATCATTCGAGTTTGTAAAAATCCCGATGTATGAAACATCTGATTCAGGAGAAGAAAAGGGAGTAGACGCTAATGAATTGCGCGAGTTGATAGACAATGCAAGAGAGCTTGGTTCACTTACCATTGCTGACAAAATAGACAATGCAGACTATCTTTCAACCGCCATAGAATGTGGTGCAGATTTTTTGTCAGGTTATCTTGTCCACCCCCCCCAGGAAGATATTTCTTCAGAAGACGAAGTTGTTATGTAATTATGCTTACGCCTCAATCACACCCATCCATGTGATATTACGGAATCCACGGGGCAGCATATTGCCACGACGTCCGCGCTCACCCATATAGTGTTTTATATCTGCAGGTTTCAATTTTAGATGTCGATGCCCGGATTTAATCGTCAATATTGACTTCACAGAGACGACCGTCATCGAAACAACAAATTCCTCTCGCGCTTTTAGTTTTGCGGGTGGGATTTGAATAATCTTTAATCCTTTGCCCTTGGCTAACAGGGGAAGCTGATTCAGTTGAAAGATTAATAATCTGCCTATCGTGGAAACGGCCGCGATTAAATCAGTTTCATAGTTATTTACAATGACGGGTGGCAGGAGCTTTGATTCCTTGGGTAAATTCACAACCAATTTTCCGTTTTTATTCCTGCTTATCAAATCTTCCAGTTTCGCGATAAAACCGTAACCGGCATCAGATGCCATCAAATAAGTGTCACTTGCCTGCCCCAACATAACACCTTCAAAGCTGGCACCATCAGGAGGATTTACCCTACTTGAAACCGGCTCACCATGACTTCTTGCCGAGGGCAGTGAATGTGTCGGCAGAGTATAACATCGCCCTGTTGAATCAATAAAAACAGCATTTTGATTGCTATGACCTGCTGCCATACATTTAAAGCTATCTTCAGCTCTGTAATTCAATGTATTTGGATCAATATCATGTCCTTTGGCCGCGCGTATCCAGCCTTTCTTCGACAAAATGACAGTCACAGCTTCTGCGGGTACTAATTTTGTTTCATCAATCGCTTGCGCCTCTTGCCGCTCAATTAATGGCGATTTTCTTTTGTCACCAAATTCTTTAGCGTCTGCTTGAAGTTCTTTTCTAACCAGGGTTTTCAATCGTTTTTTGGAGCCAAGAGTTCGTTTTAATGCTTTTCCCTCCTTTTCAAGTTCTTTTAGCTCACCTTTGATTCTGATTTCTTCAAGTTTGGCCAATCTTCGTAATTTAAGATCGAGTATGCCTTCAGCCTGGATGTCAGACAGTTTAAAACGTTTCATTAAAACAGATTTTGGTTTGTCTTCTTGCCGAATAATCTGAATCACTTCATCGATATTCAGATAAGCTAGCATCAAACCCTGCAATATATGAACCTGCGCAAGAATATTATCCAGGCGGTGTTGTAACCGTTTCGTGACAGTCGCTATCCGGAATGACAACCACTCTTTCAGGATCGACCTGAGATCCATGACTTTTGGCCGACCATCTAAACCAATAATGTTCATATTGACACGATAACTACGTTCCAGATCGCTTGTAGCAAATAAGTGGGACATTAAATCATCGCAGTTCACCCGGTTTGATCTGGGGATTAATACAATTCGAACAGGATTTTCGTGATCAGATTCATCACGTAAATCATCAAGCATAGGCAGCTTCTTCGCATGCATCTGGGCAGCAATTTGTTCAAGTATTTTGCTGCCTGAACTTTGATGAGGCAGTGCTGTAATGACGATATGATTATCTTCTTTTTCCCAGACGGCTCTCATCCTTACTGATCCAGTACCACTCTTGTAAAGTTCCAGGATGTCATCCCTGGAAGTGATGATTTCAGCATTGGTAGGGAAATCCGGCCCTTTAACATGTTCACAAAGTTCTTCCACTGTCGATTTCGGTGATTCCAACAAACGTATACAGGCGCTTGTTACCTCTGTCAGATTATGTGGTGGGATATCTGTCGCCATGCCTACGGCGATTCCTGTTGTGCCATTCAGCAAAATATTGGGTAGCCGTGCAGGCAATAAGCCGGGTTCCTGCAGCGTGCCATCAAAATTAGGCTCCCATCTAACAGTCCCCTGTCCCAACTCACTCAAAAGGACTTCGGCATATGGCATGAGCTTTGACTCTGTATAGCGCATCGCTGCAAAAGATTTTGGATCATCCATCGATCCCCAGTTACCCTGGCCATCAATCAAGGGATAACGATATGTAAATGGCTGCGCCATTAGCACCATGGCTTCATAGCATGCTGAATCACCATGGGGATGAAATTTACCTATCACGTCACCCACTGTACGGGCCGATTTTTTATATTTTGAAACAGACTTCAAGCCAAGTTCTGACATAGCATAAATGATGCGTCTCTGAACAGGCTTTAACCCATCACCAAGGTGAGGCAATGCCCTGTCCAGAATGACGTACATGGAATAATCAAGATATGCCTGCTCTGCAAAATCCTGTAGCGGTCTTTGTTCGTTCTGTTCAAAATCAAAATTTATATTGTCGGACAATTTCTTTTCCTCTATAAACAACCAGTGTTACGGGGTTTATACCCAAACTACCTGGAAATGCAGGTTTCAGCAAGACGAGAAGCAACCATATTCTAGGCATGAAGCCGAAGGACTAGTCGCTCTAGTCCAAGGTTTTATAACGAAGAAGATGGTTGCTTATCATCTTGCCCTGCGGGAGTTCAGGTAGGAAACCAGTGCTGCGTTGCAGCTCTTATGAAGGACCAGTCATTCACTGCAAATTGCGCCTTGCTCTGACTTCCTAACTGAACTCTGAATCCTGCATTTCCAGGTAATTTGGGTACAATCCAGTGAGTTTGGGCGTGGTTTACTAGATAGCCGCAAGATTACCTTTAGATTCTAGCCAATCTTTCCTGTCTGATGCCCGTTTTTTAGCAAGTAGCATGTCCATCATTTTTTCGGCCTTTATAACATCGGGTAATGTGAGTTTGACTAAACGTCGAGTTTCCGGTGCCATCGTTGTCTCGCGCAGTTGTAGGGGATTCATCTCACCCAAACCCTTGAATCTCTGCACACCCACTTTACCTTTCTTTTTCTCAGCTGAAATCTTGTCCAGAACTCCCTGCTTTTCAGATTCGTCCAGTGCGTAAAAAACCTCCTTTCCTACATCAATTCTGTATAACGGAGGCGTAGCAATATAAATGTGACCATTTTCCACCAGTGGCCGAAAATGTTTCATGAACAGGGCGCATAATAAAGTGGCGATATGTGCCCCATCAGAATCAGCATCAGCAAGCACACAAATTTTCCCATAACGAAGACCATCGAGATTATTCGATCCTGGGTCAACGCCAATGGCAACCGCAATATCATGTACTTCTTTTGAAGAAAGCACCTGAGATGAATCGACTTCCCAGGTATTTAATATTTTCCCTCTCAGGGGCATCACCGCCTGGAATTCACGATCACGCGCCTGTTTGGCAGAACCACCCGCTGAATCCCCTTCGACCAGAAACAGTTCTGTTACGGATAGATCCTGCATTGAACAATCCGTTAATTTTCCTGGTAATGCAGGCCCTCCGCCTATTTTTTTGCGTACGACTTTTTTGCTGGCTTTTAATCTTTTTTGTGCATGCTCGATGGCAAGTTCGGCAATCCGTTCGCCCATTTCAATATGTTGGTGAAGCCAGTGACTAAAGCTATCCCGGACAACACCAGAGACGAAGACAGCACACTCTCTAGACGAAAGACGTTCTTTGATTTGTCCCGAAAGTTGTGGATCATTCAGCTTGACAGATAATATATAGTTACAACGTTCCCACACATCTTCAGCGGTAAGTTTAATACCACGAGGTAATAAATTACGTGAGTTACAAAATTCTCTCATGGCCTCTAATAGTCCTAGCCTCAACCCATTGACATGTGTTCCACCCTGAACAGTCGGCACCAGATTTACATAACTTTCCGTGATCAGCTCACCTTCTTCCGGTAACCAATGCACCGCCCAGTCAACCGCCTCATGATCACCTTTCATGCTGTCAAGAAACGGTTCTAGAGGAAGCAAATCATAACCTGCTAACGCATCAGTCAGATAGGTCTTTAATCCATCGGCGTAATGCCAATCATTTTTTTCCTTATTAATTTCGTCGACGAAAAAAACGTGCAGACCTGGACATAAAACAGCCTTTGCACGCAACACATGCTTCAGTCTGGGAATTGATATTTTAGTTGTATCGAAATATTTTTTATCAGGCCAAAACTGGATGGTTGTCCCTGTATTTCGTTTACCTACATCACCAATGCTTTTGAGTTTTGATTTCACTTCTCCGCAGGCAAAGGACATACTGTATTCCTTACCACCACGCTTCACATGCACATCAAGCCTGCTGGATAGTGCATTAACAACTGAGACGCCAACGCCATGCAAACCACCTGAGAACTGGTAGTTCTTGTTCGAAAATTTTCCACCCGCATGCAGTCTGGTCATAATCACTTCGACGCCAGAGACCTTTTCTCCTGGATGTTTATCGACAGGCATACCACGGCCATCATCACGCACAGAAATTGATTCGTCTTTGTGGAGAATCACTTCTATTTTTTCTGCATATCCGGATATTGCCTCATCAACACTATTATCGACCACCTCTTGTACCATGTGATTCGGCCGGGTGGTGTCGGTATACATGCCGGGACGTTTTCGAACGGGATCCAGTCCGGTGAGTACTTCGATATCGGATGCATCATAACTCTGTCTCAAGTGCGGTTATCCTCTCAGAATAGGTCTTTTTATTAAAAGAAATTAATGTTTCAGACAGGGTGCGAGGATACAACAGGTGTCATGCAGTGACTACTGTAGATCTGTTCAGCGCACCGCTATTAATTCATGGATAAGACTATTGAACCCAAAATCTCCAATAGCCGCGACGACAGGATATCGTTGAGTGGCCAGTCACTCCACGCCTTGCTCTGGTGTCAAGCATGAGAGCATTAAATATTGTGCATGGTGCTGGTGCCAAGCATGAGAGCATTAGCTATTGTGCATGGTGCTTGAATGTTTTGAATCTCAATATTATCTCACCCAGGATTAATTGCGGTGCCCTTTAATCTAAATCTTCCAATAACAATGCCCGGGTTTTATCGGGAACCACCTCAACAATATGATGATATTCAGCATGCGAAATGCCTGCCGATAAATTAGCCTCTTTTTTCAGGGCAGCTACCATATCTTCATCCAGTTCAAATCGAAGAAAATGAACTGCTGAGGTCTTATCATCATTGGTTCTTTCCATATCTTCATTTGCAAAGGTTATGATTCTGTCGTGACCTTCAACCTGCATCCAAATCGTGTCTTCTATCCCTCTCATTTTTGCCAATGCTTTTCTTCGCTCAGTTTCATCTCCAAATTCAATCATAAAGGTTGCTTTCCAGTTACTTCCATCTGGAATGAGAGGATTATAGGTATCAAGCTCTTCTTCGATTGCTTTTGCCTCAAAAATACGTTCAATACGGAGCATTTCCTGTATTTGATATTGAATCGTCAGGCTGTCTTCAAAATATATCGTTGCATTGGGACCAATAGGTAGTTGGCGGTTCTGTTTATGTTCTATGACCTTACTTTTGAAACCACTGCGAATCTCCGCATATTCCTCAAGCGACCAGAGATTGCTTCGTTCAAGTCTTCTCATTTTTATGATGCTATCCCATATGCCAATTTCAACAATCTAAACGGACTTTCCGGTTTCATGTCACCCTCAAGCCCATTTTCTATTTGATGAACGGCCATCGGACAATCACTGACATAGTGATCAACCTCGGATGTTTTTATCTTGTTTGTTATGGGGCGACATATTTTCATTGAGATTTCATGATATTCACTTTTGACGGCATAAGTACCATCATGGCCTGAACAACGCTCAATGACTTCAATTGTTGTACCAGGAACGAGTTGTATTATATCTCTGGTCTTCATTCCTATTTTCTGGACACGCTGGTGGCAGGGAACGTGATAGGCAATCTTTCCAAGTTTATTTTCAAAATGAGTATTGAACTTTCCAGCCTTATGACGCAACATCAAGTACTCGAATGGATCAAATATGTTCTCCTGTACTTTTTTCACATCAGCGTCATCAGGAAACATCATTGGCAGTTCCTGTTTGAACATCAAAACACAGGATGGTATGGGAGCAATAATATCCCAGCCTTGATCAATTAATCTGACCAACTCCGGGATATTGACCTGTTTGGCTTTTTCCACCGAGTCCAGATCACCCAGTTCCAGTTTTGGCATGCCACAACACTTTTCCTTATCAGTCAACCGAACAGGAATACCGTTATGTTCAAAGATTGTGATTAAATCCTCACCCAGTTGAGGATCATTTTTGTTGCCATAACAGGTCACAAATAACGCAACTTTCCCACGAGTGGATTCTGTCGCTTCGACAGTTAATTCCTTTTTGTCACGCTTGCCAAACCGTTTGCGTAAGTTATTACTATGGTATTCCGGCAAAATAGCCTGTGGATGAATACCAATGGTTTTATCCATGACTTTCCGCGCCACAGAATTATTGTTGATTGCATTGACCGTTTGAGCAAGCACTGGAATACCAGCAAAGCTGCCAACTACATCAGTTGAGGTAAGTATCTTATCCCTTAATTTAGTCTTACCTTTCTTATGTTCAATCGCTTTGGCCTGGAGCATTAAATGAGGAAAATCGACATTCCACTCATGCGGTGGAACATAGGGGCATTTTGTCTGAAAACAAAGATCACAAAGATAACAGTGATCGACAACTTTTGAATAATCTTCTTTCTTGACGCCATCCACTTCCATGGTGTCCGATTTATCAACGAGATCAAATAATGTCGGAAATGCGTTACAAAGACTGACGCATCGGCGACAGCCATGACAGATACCAAAGACACGTTCCAACTCGGTGACTAAAGCATTTTCATTGAAGTATTCAGGGTTTTTCCAATCAATTGGGTGTCGCGTCGGAGCCTCAAGGCCCCCTTCTCTGCGTTCTGGGAGTTTATTTGACATAGAGATGTTGCTTAAAACCAGTACTACCTTACAGGAGTACTCAAACCGGGTCTGACACCTGTTATGTTAATTGCAAAATGATGCTTGCTCTACCCGCCTAGTCGAGAGCATCCAGTGCCTTCTGGAAACGATTCGCATGTGAGCGTTCCGCCTTCGCCAGCGTTTCAAACCAATCAGCAATTTCTTCAAAACCCTCTTCACGCGCTGATTTGGCCATGCCTGGGTACATGTCTGTATATTCATATGTTTCCCCGGCAATGGCTGCCTTAAGATTATCAGAGGTTGCGCCGATTGGTTTGCCAGTAGCTGGATCACCAACTTCTTCCAGATACTCAAGGTGGCCATGTGCATGGCCTGTTTCACCTTCAGCTGTTGAACGGAATACTGCTGAGACATCGTTGTAGCCTTCAACATCTGCTTTTTGTGCAAAATAAAGATAACGGCGGTTTGCCTGAGATTCGCCAGCAAATGCGGCTTTCAGGTTTTCTTCAGTTTTTGACCCTTTTAAAGACATTGTCTTTCCTCCACTTGGACTCTTAATATGCTTGCTTGCTACTGCGTTCAGTATAAACTATTTTTAGACTAATTCTAAATATTTTTCAATATAGTTAATGACTATCGGTAAATGAAAATATGCAAAAAAATAATCACTGTTTATATAAAAATACAATGCGAATAATATAGCATTGGCCTATCGTACCCTTAAAAAAGAAAGTGAGATGAGTGAGGTTGCTACGTTTCTCTCGAACTTATGGTTACAATGTCCACAAATAGGGGAAAGTCACTTGCCAAAGAAAAAAAACGCATCGAATTTTGAGAAAGATTTACAAGAGCTCGAAAATCTCGTGGAAAAAATGGAGGGG
>SMWN01000007.1 GCA_004356415.1 Gammaproteobacteria bacterium | reverse complement strand
CACGTGTAAAAGGCGCTCTCACCACGAAAGTTCGGCAACGCCCGATAGGCCTTGATAAAGGCCTCCTGAGTAATATCCTGTGCATCACTGGGATTGTATACAAATCTTGAGACCAGATTGATAATGCGCTGCTGGTATTTAAGCACCAGAAGATCAAAAGCTTTCTTGTCACCATTTTGTACTCTTTTTACCAGTTGCTTGTCAGTAACGCTTTCGCCCATTCAGGCAAACCCCATGTGTTATGATCCGTGGATAAAATATTGTTTTTAATTTTTATTTATTGACCCAAATCAGAAACCTGAGTTCCCAAGCTAATTTCCAGGAGTAAATCCCAATCAATAGCTTACATTTATTTCTGCGTATACTATCTTAAGATACATGACACACCAATACCAACATGATGTACTGATTATAGGCAGTGGGGCTTCCGGTCTAAGTCTCGCGCTGCAATTGGCAGATCATGCAAACGTCGCCGTTTTGTCTAAAAGTGAATTGACAGAAGGTGCTACTTTTTATGCGCAAGGCGGTGTTTCGGCTGTCCTCGACACGTGTGATTCAATCGATTCACATGTCCAGGATACTTTACAAACAGGTGCGGGGCTTTGTGATGAGAGGATAGTCCGCTTTGTCGTAGAACATGGACGTGAAAGTATTCAATGGCTGACAGATCTAGGCGTAAATTTTACCAGGACTGCCGATGCTGATGGCAGCATGGACTTCCACCTGCACAAGGAAGGCGGCCATACGCATCATAGGATCATCCATGCCCTGGATTCCACAGGACGTGCTATCGAAACGACTCTGGAAAACAAAGTTCGCGCACATTCAAACATCGAGTTGTTCGAATATCGAACTGCCATTGACCTGATCACCAGTGACAAATCTGCTCAGTCGACACATATCAACAGGTGCCTGGGCGCGTATGTCTATAACGAAGAAAAATTATCAGTAGAAGTATTCAAGGCCCGCTTTGTGATTCTGGCGACAGGTGGTGTTGGTAAAGTTTACCTCTACACAAGTAACCCTGATATATGCACCGGTGACGGCATCGCCATGGCCTGGCGTGCAGGCTGCAGGATTGCCAATATGGAATTTATTCAGTTTCATCCGACCTGCCTGTATCACCCGGATGCAAAATCCTTTCTTATTTCGGAGGCATTACGCGGGGAAGGTGCCAGATTATTACTCTCAAATGGTGAACCCTTTATGCATCGTTTTGACCAACGGGCTGAGCTCGCACCAAGAGATATCGTTGCACGTGCCATTGACCATGAGATGAAAAGGCTAGGCGGTGAATGCGTATATCTGGATATCAGTCATCGATCAAAAGATTTCATCATTACTCACTTTCCCAACATCTATCAAAAATGTTTATGTTTTGGCTTCGATTTAGCCAAACAAGCTGTTCCTGTTGTCCCCGCTGCACACTATACCTGCGGTGGTGTCATGATCGATAAACATGGTAGAACAGATATCTCGGGCTTATATGCGATTGGTGAGGTCACAAATTCTGGCCTACACGGTGCAAATCGCATGGCCAGTAATTCGCTGCTTGAATGTGTGGTCTTCGCTCATTCTGCCTTCCAGGATATAAAGGCCAGATTATCAGTGGTAAGCATGTCCCCGGAAGTCCCTGAGTGGGACGAAAGCCAGGTCACAAATTCTGATGAAGAAGTGGTGGTATCACATAATTGGGACGAGCTCCGACGCTTTATGTGGGATTACGTGGGCATTGTCAGGACAACTAAGCGGCTACACAGGGCTCAAAGTCGCGTGAGTCTTCTGCAAAAAGAAATCATGGAATATTACGGCAATTTTCGTGTCACCAATGACCTCATCGAACTACGTAATCTGGTCACCGTGGCGGATTTAATTATTCAGTCTGCATTACAACGCAAGGAAAGCCGAGGACTTCATTATTCGCTTGATTATCCTGAACCTGATCACAGCAAACCACCCCAGAATACGATCCTTGTCCCCACGCACGAACGCCAAAAAGACTTCGCTGCCTAAAACCTGACTCATTTCAACAAGTAACACATATTATACTTTTATAAACAATAAGTTATACTATATAATTAATGTTTATTATAACTTTGTGCGAGTGTTAGCTTGAATAATAAATCACGTCTTCTCACAGCGTGTTGTTTGCTATTGGCATTATTACTGCCAGCAATAGCCACCACCGTTGGCTGGCTCGAATTTCAAGGACACCCATGGCTAGATGCCAATTTGCACATGATCCCGTACGTGGTTTATGGCGTTGGGCTTGTGATGTGCTGGTTGTTCTACAACAGCCGTGAATTTAATCTGATTATCGTCCTTGTTGCTTCTTTTGGCGCATTAAGCCAATTCTTCTGGGCCAAAGGTCTGCCAGGATTTCAAAAAGAGCTCCTCTTTAATCTGCTTTGTATTTTAATCCCATTAAATTTTCTGATTTTTAATTTTCTGAAGGAACGTGGCATCCTCAACCAGCACGGTACAAAACGTCTCATATTTGTCGTTGCTCAGATGATAGGTGCTTTTTGGCTGATCAAAACCAATCAATTTGGACTTTCTACTTACCTATCTATGGACATAATCCAACATCCATTGGCAATAAAAACCATCATCAAGCAACCGGGACAATTAATAATTGCCATTTCACTCACGGTTTTATGTGCACATTGGTTATTGCGCCCTAATCAACTACGCGGTGCATGGATTCTGTCGCTTATCTCCGTGGTCATCGCATTACATTTTGTACTCAATACACAACTTGCGACAGTCTATTTTATTATTGCCGGATTAATTTTGCTCAGCGCTATCGTCATTAACGCATATCATCTTGCTTACAAAGATGAATTGACCCAATTGCCTTCTCGACGCGCACTGAAGCAGCAACTCGCATCACTTGGTAAGACCTACTCACTGGCCATGGTTGATGTCGATCATTTTAAAAAACTGAATGACAATCATGGACACGATATCGGGGATGAAGTCTTGAAGATGCTAGCAGCACATCTACAACGTGTTGAAGGTGGGGGCAAAGCCTTTAGATATGGCGGCGAAGAATTCACAATTGTCTTTCCGGGAAAAGACATCGACAGTGCAACTTTGTACCTGGAGGCACTGAGAAATAATATTGCTTCCAAACCTTTTATAGTCCGAAACAAACAACGCCCTAAAGACAAGCCCAGTCAAAACATAAAGTCTGATAATACAAAAAAACTGAATGTTACTGTCAGTATCGGTGTGGCAGAAAAACAGGCCAAACACAGTTCAACTCGGGACATCATGAAATCGGCCGACGATGCTTTGTATAAAGCAAAGAAAAAAGGCCGTAATCGTGTTGAAGCTGAATAATGAGTATGTAAACCAATGAAAATAGATGAATCAATCAATGTCTTTGGCGAACTACTTCTCCCATGTGGTGAAGATCCTGCCACAGGTTTCTTTCGAGATAGTAAATGTAACACCTGTGACGAAGATTTTGGATCGCATACCGTCTGCATAAAAACAACAAAAGAATTTCTGGAATACTCTCGTTCCAAGGGGAATGATCTATCGACACCTATGCCCGATTTTGGATTTGAAGGATTAAAACCAGGAAATACCTGGTGCTTATGTGCAGCTAGATGGTTAGAAGCCTATGAAGATGACATGGCGCCCAGAGTCCATCTAACCAAGACACATCAACGTGCTCTAGAGATTATACCATTAAAGATATTGAGAAAATTTGCGGTTGATTTAAATTAGGTAAATATATAATTCATTCAAATAACAGTTAGTTTGATTTTATCAAAGATAAAAGACCTACTTCATCCAAAATCTCCACATCAAGTTGACGGGCTTTTTCGACTTTACTACCCGGATCACTGCCTGCAATGACATAATCTGTTTTCCTTGAAACACTGCCACTGACCTTTGCGCCAAGTGCCAACAAACGCTGTTTGACTTCTTCGCGTTTCATACCTTCCAGTGTGCCAGTGATAACAAAGGTCTTTCCTTGCAATGGTTGCTCTGTTTTGATTTCAACGTCTGGCCAGTGCACCCCCGCTGTTAATAAATTATTAATTACTTCCTGGTTATGAGTTTGAGAAAAAAATGTCACAATATGTTTTGCCACTATCGGTCCAACATCTGCAACGCCTTCCAATGCCTCCTGGGTTGCGGATTGGATTGCGGACAGGCTCCCAAAATGTTTGGCTAATGCCCTGGCCGTAGCATCTCCCACTTCACGTATACCCAGGGCATAAAGAAATCTATCCATTGTCGTCTTTTTACTGTTATTTAATGCAGAAATAATATTGCTCGCGGATTTTTCAGCCATACGCTCCAAACAAGCGAGTTGCGTCTGTTGCAGACCATATAGATCAGAAACATTGTGTATTAATTCTTTTCCCACTAACTGCTCAATGAGTTTATCTCCCAGACCATCAATGTTCATGGCGCGCCTTGAGGCAAAATGAATGATCGCCTGAACCTGTTGTGCTGAACAATAAAGCCCGCCGCTACAGCGGATGACGGCTTCGCCTTCCTCTCTTTCAATATCAGAATCACATATTGGGCATTTTGTAGGCATTTTGAATGCCCTGGTGTTTTCTGGTCGTCTTTCCAGCACCACCTTCAAGACTTCAGGGATAACATCACCTGCACGTCGTACAATCACGGTATCCCCTACCCTGACATCCTTACGTTTGATTTCATCTTCATTGTGTAAGGTTGCACTGGTTACCGTGACCCCTCCCACAAAGACAGGCTCCAATCTGGCGACAGGTGTCAGCGCGCCCGTTCGTCCTACCTGAACTTCAATATCCAGAACCTGAGTCAGTTCCTCTTCCGGTGGAAATTTATAAGCTATCGACCAACGTGGCGCACGCGATACGAAACCCATGATTTCCTGTTGCTTGAAATCATTGACCTTAAACACAACCCCATCTATATCGTAACCCAGGCTGCTTCGACGCTTGCTTATGGTGTGATAGTACAACAAGCAGGCTTTTAGACCTTTCAGCACGATGGTCTCCGGTGACACCGGCAACCCGAATGTTTTTAAACATGCCAGCATCTCTGCGTGGCTTGTGATCCTGGAACTCAGATTATCTCCTTCAATCTGCTCTGTACTGTACGCGAAAAAACTTAATTGCCTGTCTGCGGTAATCCTTGAGTCCAGCTGTCTCATGCTACCCGCTGCGGCATTACGTGGATTGGCAAATAATTTTTCATCTTTTGCTTTTTGTTTTTCGTTGAGTCTATCAAAGGCCTGATGTGTCATATATATTTCACCACGCACTTCAATACGTTTTGGAGTTGTCTTGCCCTGTAGGCGTAACGGAATTCCCCGAATGGTACGGGCATTTTGTGTGACATCCTCCCCTGTCGTGCCGTCTCCCCGTGTTGCCGCCAGGGTTAATAATCCGCCTTCATACAGGAGACTAACTGCTAGGCCATCAAATTTTGTCTCACCAACATATTCTACCTGGTTCTGCCCCAATATTTCCCGAACACGATGATCAAAGGCTGTCATTTCATCTTCATCGAAAGCATTGTTCAGAGACAGCATTGGCACAACATGTTTCACTTCAGAAAAACTATCGAGTGGTTTGGCACCTACACGCTGTGTTGGTGAATCTTTTGTGACTAATTTGGGATATTTTTTTTCGATAGACAATAATTCTTGCATCATACGATCGTATTCTGCGTCAGGGATAGCAGATTCATTTAGAACATAATAATCAATATTAGCTTGACTGATCTTTTCGCGTAATTCTTCAACGCGATGAATCTTTGCTTGAGAAATCATACTACGATATTACATCAGGAGAATTCGGCAGCCACATCTCGCATTGCCTGTAATGTTTTTTTATCAATCGGTTTTTGTTTCGAGCTCCAGATTTCTCCCTGAAGCATGTCTGTCAGCCTCATTACTGTTTCCTGCATTAAATCGAATGTGGCGACGTTGTCTACCGGGGAAGGTAGCTGCATAAACAAAGCCAGTCCCTTCGTTTTATATGTCTCCATCTGCTCTAACTCGAAACAGCCTGGTTCATACATGCTTGCCAGACTGAAAAGAGGTTGGTCTGCCATCAGACCTTCCACGCCATGATGGTGAAAAATATTCATATTACCGAACATAAAGCCAACTGTTTTTGTTGCATTCAGTATGTTAACGCCCGAAAATTCCTTTCCAGGTGATGCCTTGATCAGAAAGGTGATAATTTGAATATCAGGGATTGGCTGAGTTGCTTTATCTGTCGCCGCTGCTTTTGCAGACAGGGAGAAATCAGAGGCATCAATATCGGGCAATTTTTGGTTCGTCAAAAATTTATCCAACTCTGCCAAAGTTGCTGTACTTACTTCATCATCGTCATCATACGTTGGCATGGGCTTTATGACTTCTGAGGACGACCTCTTGAAGCTTGTGAGCTTTCTCAAATGAGAACGATCTTGCAACTTTTGATAGAAGGTTCCCCAAAGATAGATGATCGCAATGATAAATAATCCGATACCGAGCAGTATCAAACGCAAATCATTCATGTTGTTTTAATTGATATTGTGACGCTGTTTGAATGTATAGCCTGAGATAATACTATGAGCATAGTTCATCAGGCTATCGCTGCCATCTCAACAGCTTCATCAACATCGACAGAGACTAGACGGGAAACGCCTGGCTCGTTCATTGTGACTCCCAGCAAGTGATGAGAAATTTCCATTGTAATCTTATTATGTGTAATGATAATGAACTGGACATCTTCTGACATTTTCACCACCATATCACTAAAACGCCCAACATTAGCATCATCTAATGGTGCATCTACCTCATCCAGGATACAGAATGGGGCCGGATTGAGGTCGAAGATTGAAAATACCAGCGCTACCGCAGTAAGTGCCTTCTCACCGCCAGATAACAGGTGAATCGTACTATTACGTTTCCCAGGTGGTCTGGCCATGATAGTCACGCCTGTTTGTAACAGATCTTCCCCAGTTAATTCAAGATAAGCGTGCCCGCCACCGAATAATTGGGGGAATCTCTCTTTTAAATTGGTATTCAGCTTATCAAATGTTTCCTTAAACCTTGTCCTTGTTTCCTTATCAAGCTTGCGAATTGCATTTTCCAGTGTGCTTAAT
>SMWN01000055.1 GCA_004356415.1 Gammaproteobacteria bacterium | reverse complement strand
CATGATCTTGGTGATCGCCGCCGTCAGTGTTGTCTTACCATGATCGACGTGACCTATCGTACCCACATTGATATGTGGCTTCGTTCGTTTGAATTTCTCCTTGGACACAGCTAATCACCTCTTATCTTATCGTTTATTGATTGATATACATTTATAAATTCTTATTCATGATGCCCTCGGCAATATTTGCCGGAACCTCTTTATATTTTTCGAATTCCATCGTATACGTCGCACGACCTTGCGTTGCCGAGCGCAGATCGGTTGCATATCCGAACATTTCAGACAGAGGCACTTCTGCACGTATAATTTTTCCTGCAGTTGAGTCTTTAGACCCCTGCAAAATACCGCGGCGCCTGTTTATATCTCCATTTACTGACCCCAGATATTCTTCTGGTGTCACGATTTCGACTTTCATCACAGGTTCCAGTAACACGGGATTCGCCTTGATAGCACCTGCCCTGAAACCCATCGAGCCGGCGATTTTAAACGCCATTTCGCTGGAGTCAACATCATGATAAGAACCATCGAACAAAGTAACTTTGACATCTTCAACTGGATAGCCTGCCAAGATGCCATTAACCATTTGTTCCTGAACACCTTTATCAACTGCAGCGATATATTCTTTGGGCACCGCACCACCGACAATTTTATTAACAAACTCGTAACCTGCACCTGGTTTCTGTGGCTCCAATTTGAATATCACATGGCCATATTGACCGCGACCACCTGACTGACGTACAAATTTACCTTCGACTTTCTCAACAACCTTACGAATTGTTTCACGATAGGCCACCTGGGGCTTACCAACATTTGCCTCCACACTGAATTCACGCTTCATTCGATCGACAATAATTTCTAAATGAAGCTCACCCATGCCGGCGATAATGGTCTGCCCGGATTCTTCATCCGTCGACACCCGGAAAGATGGATCTTCATGCGCAAGTTTACCCAGTGCAATTCCCATTTTTTCCTGATCTGCCTTGGTCCTGGGTTCTACAGCAACGGCGATCACTGGCTCTGGAAACACGATGCGCTCCAATGTAATCACGTTGTCTTTATCACAAAGTGTATCCCCTGTTGTCACATCTTTGAGACCAACAGCGGCAGCAATATCACCCGCCCTGACTTCCTTGATTTCTTCACGACGATTTGCATGCATTTGCATCAGACGACCAATACGTCCCTTCTTGCCCTTGACCGGGTTATAGATAGTATCTCCAGAACTCAATACACCGGAATAAACTCTGAAAAATGTCAGGTTACCTACGAAAGGATCGGTTGCGATCTTAAATGCCAATGCGGCAAACGGGGCATCATCCTTTGCGGGTCTTTCTGCTTCTGTCTCTTTACCATCGTCCAAAATCCCCTTTATCGCTGGAACATCTACCGGCGACGGCATATAGTCGATGACACCATCCAGTAAGGCCTGGATACCTTTATTTTTAAAAGCAGCGCCGCAAAAAGCAGGAACAATCTCATTTGCCAATGTCCTGCTGCGAATGCCCTTCTTGATTTCCTCTGCTGACAGTTCCTCTTCTTTAAGGAATTTTTCCATCAGCTCTTCATCGGCCTCTGCAGCAGTCTCAACCATGTTTTGACGCCATTTTTCACAAAGACTTTGAAGATCGGCCGGGATCTCACGTTCTTCATATTTGGTACCCAGATCAGTCTCATCCCAATAGATCGCTTTCATCCTGATAAGGTCAACCACTCCTTCATAATTTTCTTCAGCACCAATCGCAATCTGCATGGGGACAGCAATACCCCCAAGTCGTTCTTTAATTTGTTCGACAACTCCTAGGAAATCTGCACCTGCGCGATCCATCTTATTGACAAAGACCATGCGAGGAACGTTGTAATTATTTGCCTGTCTCCATACTGTTTCAGACTGAGGCTCAACACCACCCACAGCACAGAACACGGCACAAGCACCATCCAGCACACGCAATGAACGTTCAACTTCAATGGTGAAGTCGACGTGCCCTGGTGTATCAATAATATTAATACGATGTTCGTCGTATTGACCTGCCATGCCTTTCCAGAAACATGTCGTAGATGCTGAGGTAATCGTGATCCCTCGCTCCTGCTCTTGCTCCATCCAGTCCATGGTCGCGGCACCATCATGAACTTCACCAATTTTATGCGAGACACCAGTGTAGAACAGAATACGTTCTGTCGTTGTTGTCTTGCCCGCGTCAATATGGGCCATAATGCCGATATTACGATAGCGTTCTATAGGTGTTGTTCTTGCCACTTTAATTATTCTTTCTAAAATTAGATTTCTAAAGATTTACCAACGGAAATGTGAGAAAGCTTTATTCGCTTCAGCCATCTTGTGCGTTTCCTCACGCTTCTTGATAGCAGACCCTTTATTTTCTGAAGCATCCAGTAACTCACCAGCTAGACGTAAGCCCATGTTTTTTTCGCTTCTTTTCTTAGCTGCACCAACCAACCAGCGCATTGCCAAAGTAACGCTTCGCGCCTGACGGACTTCGACAGGTATCTGATAAGTTGCACCACCGACACGCCGCGACTTCACTTCAACGATGGGTTTGACGTTATCGAGTGCCTTTGAAAAAAGCTCTAATGGTTCGCCTTTACCCTTTCCACCCATTTCGTCCAAAGCACCATAAACAATCCTTTCAGCGACGGACTTCTTGCCACTTTTCATAATCATATTAATGAACTTGGCCAGTGTCTGATCACCAAATTTCGGATCAGGTAGATTCTCTCTTTTTTCGGCAACTCTTCTTCTTGACATGTCAGTACTCTTTATAAAATTCTGCTATTTAACCTGTTCCGTATATATTTACTTATACTCACTTATTCGGGCTTAATTATTTCGGACGTTTAGTGCCATATTTTGAACGGCCATTACGTCTATCACTTACACCTGATGTATCTAGAGTGCCGCGAACTGTGTGGTAGCGAACACCTGGCAAATCTTTAACACGACCACCGCGAATCAAAATCACAGAGTGTTCCTGCAAGTTATGGCCTTCACCGCCAATATAAGTCGACACTTCATGTCCATTCGTTAATCTGACGCGGGCGACCTTACGAAGAGCCGAGTTCGGTTTTTTCGGGGTCGTCGTATAGACACGTGTACAGACACCCCGTTTCTGTGGACAAGCTTCCAACGCGGGTACTTTACTTTTAACACGTTGGCGTTTGCGCGGTTTTCTAACTAATTGATTAATCGTCGTCATATTCGATGTTGCTATTTTCTAGTCATTTAATCTGTGCCAATTTACCCATTAAAAATAGTCAAAGCATCCCTCTCCATAGTGCCAGAGAAACTTCTCAACTAGCCTCACGGTTTGTCAATTATCGGGTAATCCTAATGGTCTGGACTCTAACGTCAGGAGGCCAAACGGTAACCATCCTCCAAACATTTCCAAGTCCCAAAACAACTTGTCAGGCACGGTTATGAATCAGGCCTGACAAAGCAGCGGAATACTATGGCTTGACGGCGCACCCGTCAAGCCATAAACCAGTTTTTATGCCGTCGGCATCCCTTCTTCCTGATTTGCTGCCTCATCCACTGATTCCGCTGTAGCCAACGGGATTGCCTCTGATGCCTCATCCATTATCAGCTCTTCCTCCGTGGCTCTCTGTCGTCTCTCTGTATGATAGATAAGGCCCGTTCCAGCTGGGATTAATCGCCCGACGATGACATTTTCCTTCAGCCCCCTGAGGTTATCAACCTTGCCACAGACACTTGCTTCAGTCAGAACGCGTGTGGTTTCCTGGAAAGAGGCTGCTGAAATGAATGATTCTGTGGATAACGATGCCTTAGTGATGCCTAAAAGCACAGGATCCCACTTGGCGGGCTGCTTGCCTTCATTGATCATCTTCTCATTTTCATCAAGACCTCTCGATTTTTCAATCTGCTCACCTCTCAAGAGTTTTGTGTCACCAGGGTCGGTGATCTCCACCTTCCTCAGCATCTGCCTGACGATAACCTCGATATGTTTATCATTAATCTTCACGCCTTGCAGTCTGTACACTTCCTGAATCTCAGTAACAATATAATTTGCCAGGGCATGTACACCTTTCAGGCGCAAGATATCATGGGGTGTTGGTGCTCCGTCTGCAATACTTTCGCCTTGTTCAACATGTTCTCCATCAAATGCAGTGATGTGTCTCCATTTAGGTATCAGGGTTTCGTAATGTTCTCCATCAGGCCCTGAGATAATGAGGCGCTGCTTGCCTTTTGTCTCCTTACCAAAGCTAACAGTCCCCGTGATTTCAGCCATAATTGCGGGTTCTTTCGGCTTCCTTGCTTCGAACAGATCAGCAACACGAGGCAAACCACCTGTAATATCGTGCGTCTTGGCAGATTCCTGTGGTAGTCGTGCAACAACATCACCGACTTTAATCTCAGCACCATCCTCAATATTGACCACCGCATTCGCTGGTAACATGTAATGCGCTGGTATCTCGGTCCCCGGGATGATCAACTCTTCGCCCTTGTCATCGATCAATTTGATGGTGGGACGTAAATCTTTTGCCGCTGCAGAACGTTGTTTTGGATCGATAATGACCATACTGGTCAGGCCGGTAATCTCATCGACCTGCCGTTCAACTGTAGTGCCTTCTACCATATCCGAAAACTGCACCCGACCTGCCACTTCTGATATCACGGGGTGGGTGTGTGGATCCCAATCAGCAACAACTTGCCCTGACTGGACTTTCTCACCTTCATCAACGGTTAAAATAGCACCATATGGAATCTTGTAGCGTTCGCGTTCACGACCATCCTCATCCTGGATAATGATTTCACCGGAACGGGAAATTACCACCTGATGTCCTTTTTCATGCTGCAACATCTTGATGTTTTGACGACGCAATATTCCGCCATATTTCACTTCGATATTACTGACGGCCGCCGCTCTGGATGCTGCACCACCAATATGGAAGGTACGCATTGTCAACTGTGTACCTGGCTCACCAATCGACTGAGCTGCAACAACGCCAACAGCTTCACCAATACCGACTAATTGCCCGCGACCCAGGTCTCGACCGTAACAAGCAGCACAGATGCCATAGCGTGTCTTACAGGTAATTGCTGAACGTACTGTCACCTGATCGATGCCATTCTCATCCAGAACATCGACCCAGTTTTCATTCAGCAATGTACCGCGTGGGGCAACAACCTCACCCGTGGCAACTTTAACTGCATCCTCGGCCAGTACTCGGCCAAGCGCACGATCTTTCAATGCCTCGACAACATCGCCACCCTCGATAATTTGACTGATGGTATATCCTTCTTCTGTGCCACAATCTTCCTCAATAACAACAAGATCCTGCGCCACATCAACCAATCGACGCGTCAAGTATCCGGAGTTTGCCGTCTTCAACGCGGTATCAGCCAGACCCTTACGAGCACCATGTGTTGAAATGAAGTACTGCAACACGTCCAGACCTTCACGGAAGTTCGCTGTAATCGGTGTTTCAATAATGGAGCCATCCGGCTTGGCCATCAATCCACGCATTCCAGCCAATTGACGAATCTGCGCTGCCGAACCACGTGCGCCGGACTCAGCCATGATATAAATTGAATTGAATGATTCCTGGGTGACAGATTCGCCTTGATGGTTCAGTACAGTCTCTGTGCCCATTTTGTCCATCATGGCCTTGGCCACCTGATCATTGGTATGAGACCAGATATCCACGACCTTGTTATAACGCTCACCATTGGTAATCAGACCCGCGGAATATTGCTCCTGAAAGCGCTGCACCTTTTCTTCTGCCCGCATGATAATGCTGTCCTTCTCTTCAGGGATCACCATATCATTAATGCCAATGGAAACGCCGGCACGTGTTGAATAGTGGAATCCCGCATACATCAATTGGTCTGCAAAAATGACTGTTGCCTTCAAACCTAGCCTTCTGTAAACAGTGTCGATTAAGCCTGAGACGACCTTTTTGCTCAGCGTCTTGTTCATCAATGAGAACTCAAGACCTTCGGGCAAGATTTTAGAGAGTAAAGCGCGGCCTGTTGTGGTTTCTACGCGAATCAGCTTCTCCTGTTTTTGACCATTTTCATCGGTGCCTGTCTCATAAATACGTGCAGTAATCTTCGCTCTGATGTCCAATACCCCGGTTTCATAGGCACGATGAACTTCATCAATGTCGGCAAATATCATGCCCGTGCCTTTGGCATCTGCTGACTCGCGTGTCATGTAGTAAAGCCCCAGGACAACGTCCTGTGTCGGCACAATGATTGGCTCACCATTCGCTGGAGAAAGCACATTATTGGTGGACATCATCAAGGTCCGTGCTTCAATCTGGGCTTCCACTGATAATGGAATGTGTACAGCCATCTGGTCACCATCGAAATCAGCATTAAAAGCGGTACAAACCAAAGGATGTAACTGGATCGCCTTGCCTTCAATCAGGATAGGCTCAAATGCCTGAATACCTAATCTGTGCAATGTTGGTGCACGGTTAAGCATGACTGGATGTTCACGAATCACTTCTTCCAGGATATCCCAGACCTCAGCACCTTCTCGTTCAACCAGTTTCTTGGCTGCCTTGATGGTGGTTGCCAGACCTCTAAACTCAAGCTTGCTGAAGATAAATGGCTTGAACAATTCCAACGCCATCTTCTTGGGAATACCACATTGATGTAACCGCAACGTCGGACCAACAACGATTACAGAACGGCCTGAGTAATCGACACGTTTACCAAGTAGATTCTGACGGAAGCGACCCTGCTTACCCTTAATCATATCGGCAAGTGATTTTAAAGGTAGTTTGTTGGTACCCGTGATCGCGCGTCCACGACGACCGTTATCCAGCAACGCATCCACAGATTCTTGTAGCATGCGTTTCTCATTACGGACAATGATATCCGGCGCGCTCAAATCCAGCAGGCGTTTTAATCGATTGTTCCGGTTAATCACGCGACGATACAGGTCATTCAGATCAGATGTCGCAAAACGACCACCATCCAACGGAACCAATGGCCTCAGTTCGGGGGGCAATATTGGCAATACCTTCAGAACCATCCATTCCGGTTTGTTCCCTGATGTCATAAAGGCTTCAAGTAGCTTCAACCGTTTTGTCATTTTTTTGAGTTTTGTCTCAGACTTGGTTTCCGGAATCGCAGCGCGCAAAGTGTCTATTTCTTCCTTAACATTTGTAGACATTAACAATTCACGTATCGCTTCCGCACCCATGCGTGCATCAAACTCATCACCATATTGTTCCATGGCTTCCAAATAGGATTCTTCCGTCATCAACTGGCCACGCTCAAGCTCAGTCATCCCTGGCTCAATCACAACATAGGCTTCGAAATAAAGTACACGTTCAATTTCACGTAAGGTCATATCCAGCATCAAACCCATCCTTGAAGGTAAGGATTTCAAATACCAGATATGCGCGACCGGACTTGCCAGGTCAATGTGTCCCATACGTTCGCGACGAACTTTCGACAATGTAACTTCGACGCCACATTTTTCACAGACAACACCACGGTGTTTTAATCTTTTATATTTTCCGCAAAGGCATTCGTAGTCTTTCACCGGGCCGAAAATCTTGGCACAGAAAAGACCGTCTCTTTCCGGCTTAAATGTACGATAATTTATTGTTTCTGGTTTTTTGACCTCGCCATATGACCACGAGCGAATTTTTTCAGGAGAAGCAAGGCCAATGGATATGGAGTCAAAGTCCTCAACTTGTCCCTGCTGTTTCAAAAGTCTTAGTAAATCTTTCAAGGTTTGCACCCTCCATAAGACGGTACCGTACTTATTGCATGTATGGCACGTTGTACTGCAAATACGTCAAAAATAGTTAAGTTCATTCTTGAAAATGCCATGATCAGTTTTTTTGATTCAGTGCAATATCAATACAGAGTGAACGGATCTCTTTGACCAGAACATTAAACGATTCGGGCATACCTGGATCCATACGATGATCGCCGTCAACAATACTCTTATACATTTTGGTTCTGCCGTTGACGTCGTCAGACTTGACTGTAAGCATCTCCTGCAAGGTATAGGCCGCACCATATGCCTCAAGTGCCCAAACCTCCATTTCACCAAAACGCTGCCCACCAAATTGGGCTTTACCACCCAGAGGCTGTTGTGTCACCAGACTATAAGGCCCAGTTGACCGGGCGTGCATCTTGTCATCAACCAGATGGTTCAGTTTAAGCATGTACATATAACCCACGGTAATAGGTCTGTCGAAGGGCTCACCGGTGCGCCCATCATAAAGCGTTATCTGACCGCTCTCAGGCAGACCTGCAAGTTCCAGCATATATTTAATATCCGATTCCTTGGCACCATCGAAAACGGGTGTTGCCATCGGCACACCATCTCTCAGGTTCTGTGAGAGTTCCAGGATTTCTTCATCGCTGAAGCTCTTCAGGTCTTCCTTTTTGCCACTTGTGTTATAAATCTTCTCCAGAAAGTTGCGAAGTTTGCCTATTTTTGTCTGCGCATCCAACATATCGGATATCTTTTTACCCAGACCTTTCGCCGCCCAGCCCAAATGAGTTTCCAGTATCTGCCCCACATTCATACGAGATGGCACACCCAAAGGATTCAATACAATATCGACCGGTTCACCATCTTTGGTATGCGGCATATCTTCTACCGGCACTATCATTGAAATAACACCTTTGTTTCCATGCCGTCCGGCCATTTTGTCGCCTGGCTGGATGATTCTTTTTACCGCGAGATAGACCTTGACCATCTTCAACACACCCGGTGCGAGATCATCTCCTGAAATCAGCTTGGCCCTTTTCTCTTCAAACATCTCATCAAATTCAACACGCAGACGACCATGTTGCTCTGACATTTGTTCGAGTCGACGATTTGCAGACTCGTTTCGCAGTCGAATTTCGAACCACTTTTCTCGTGGTGTTTCCGCTAAATACGCCCTGGTGATCTTGGTTTCAGGTTTTAAACCGCCGGGGCCACCTGCAGCCAGTTTACCCAGCAATAATGTCTCTACACGTTGGTAAACCCCTTCTTCCATAATGCGCATTTGGTCGCCCAAATCCTTACGCACACTCTTTAATTCAGATTCTTCAATCTCCAGAGCACGTGTATCTTTCTCAACGCCATCTCGCGTAAATACCTGAACATCGATAACAGTACCATTGGTGCCTGATGACACACGTAAAGAAGTGTCTTTCACATCAGAGGCTTTTTCACCAAAAATTGCTCTTAACAGTTTTTCTTCCGGCGTTAGCTGTGTCTCGCCTTTTGGTGTCACTTTACCAACAAGAATATCGCCCGCATTCACTTCAGCACCGATATAAACAATTCCGGATTCATCTAGTTTATTCAGTGCATGCTCACTCACATTAGGAATATCCGAAGATATTTCTTCCTGGCCCAATTTTGTATCACGTGCCACACATGTCAGTTCTTCAATGTGTATCGTTGTGAAACGCTCCTCCTTCACCAGACGTTCTGAAATAAGAATTGAATCCTCAAAGTTGTAACCATTCCATGGCATAAATGCGACTTTCATATTTTGCCCAAGCGCCAACTCACCCAGATCAGTAGAAGGACCATCAGCCAGAACATCTTTTGCTGCAACTACATCGCCCGGCTTGACCAAGGGTTTTTGGTTAATACAGGTATTCTGGTTGGAGCGTGTGTATTTAGTCAGGTTGTAGATATCAACTCCAGGCTCACCTGCGGACACTTCGTCATCATTCACACGAACTACAATACGACTGGCATCAACAGAGTCGACAAGGCCTCCACGTTGAGCGATCACTGTGACGCCCGAGTCTGTCGCCACGATTCTCTCTATGCCCGTACCGACCAGTGGCTTTTCAGAACGCAGAGTCGGCACAGCCTGACGTTGCATATTTGAACCCATCAGAGCTCGGTTGGCGTCATCATGCTCAAGAAACGGTATCAGTGCTGCTGCAACGGATACAATCTGCCTGGGTGAAACGTCCATATAATCGACATTGTCAGGCGATGACAAGGTGAATTCATTCAAATGACGACTGGAAACCAGGGAATCCGTTAAACGACCTCGGCTATCTGTCGTGGCACTCGCCTGGGCGATGACATAGTCACTTTCTTCAATCGCGGACAGATATTCAATCTCATCCGTTACCTTGCCCTTGTGTACCTTACGATAAGGTGTTTCCAGGAAACCATATTCATTAGTTCGAGCGTAAATCGCCAGGGAATTAATCAAGCCAATATTTGGCCCTTCCGGCGTCTCGATCGGACATACACGACCATAATGTGTCGGATGCACGTCACGCACCTCAAACCCAGCGCGTTCGCGTGTCAACCCACCAGGCCCTAATGCTGAAATGCGTCGTTTGTGTGTGACCTCAGACAGTGGATTATTTTGATCCATGAATTGTGATAACTGACTTGAGCCAAAAAATTCCTTAACCACAGCTGATACCGGTTTGGCATTGATAATTTCCTGTGGCATTAAGCCTTCAGAGTCAGCCAATCCAAGACGTTCCTTCACCGCACGCTCTACGCGCACCAGACCAACACGGAATTGATTTTCTGCCATTTCACCGACGCTTCTGACACGTCTATTCCCTAAATGGTCAATGTCATCAACAACGCCTTTCCCATTCTTGATATCGATCAGTAATTTCAGGACCTCAGTGATATCTTCTTTGGATAGAATGCCTTCACCAGTAATTTCTTTACGCCCGACCCTTCTATTGAATTTCATCCGGCCAACAGCAGATAAGTCATAACGGTCCGTACTAAAAAAGAGATTTTTAAATAGATTCTCAGCAGAATCCTTTGTTGGTGGCTCACCTGGTCTCATCATACGGTATATTTCAACCTGAGCTTCAAGTGGCGTTGTT
>SMWN01000054.1 GCA_004356415.1 Gammaproteobacteria bacterium | reverse complement strand
CCGCAGCCAGTCAAACACAATACAGTCAGGCTCAATAAGGAAAGAATGATAAACAGGAAGATGGGTGTATTGTGTCGCATTATTTTACTAAAGTAGTCCTAGTCCTAAATTGGTTTTACCGTGGTAATCGTTATCACATTTGCTAAGCGGGGTTCTACGTGTCAATTATAAAAGGTGCCCTGTACATCGTCGCAACACCTATTGGAAACCTTGGGGATCTTAGTCCCCGTGCCAAATCGGTGCTGGAAAATGTCGATCTTATTGTGGCGGAGGACACACGCCACAGCAAGCCCATGTTAGATAAATTTGGCATCGAAACAAAAATGCATGCCTATCATGATCATAATGAACGCAAGCAAACACCTGTGCTGATACAGCAACTGCAGGACGGAGCCTCCATTGCCTTAATCTCTGATGCCGGAACCCCTCTAATTTGTGATCCTGGATACCATCTGGTGCTAGCCGCACACGCTGCAGAGTTACAAGTGATACCTATTCCAGGCTCTTCAGCATTGATCAGCGCACTTTCTGCTGCCGGGTTTTCTTCTGAAAAATTTATCTTTGAAGGATATTTGCCCGCAAGGAAAACAGCTCGCCAGCAACGTTTACAATTGCTTAAAGATGAGACCAGAACGCTGGTTTTCTATGAAGTCCCACATCGAATATTTGCAAGCATTGAAGCCGCGATAGCTTGCTTTGGCAGTGAGCGACAGGCGGTCATCGCAAAAGAAATTACCAAGCTGCATGAAAAAATTTGTCGGGGAACGCTGACTGAGCTCATGGGATGGATCCATAGTGATAAAGGCCTGAGCAAAGGTGAATTTGTTATTGTCATTCAGGGTGCAAAAGAAATGTCGCTAGATGAACTCGAAGCCAGACGTATTTTGAAAATCTTGCTTGCCCAGCGAACATTTAAAGAAGCAATCAGACTCACCAGTGAGATAACGCGAGGCAAAAAGAACGATATCTATAAATTGGCAATGGAGTTGAAAAAGGACGGGCATTGAACCTAGAAACCGCAGTTGACTGCTTTGAGTTTCGTGTAACATTATGATAGCAATGACTTTATGCGCATTGTTCGAATTCGCTCAGTGGGTGAAGTCGCTACTGGGTCAAGGGCACGCTATTTTGGCGCATCTAGGCGGGTTAGAATCCTTAGCAATGACCCCAGCCATTGCCTCGGATTTTCCCCCACCTATCCACACCTAACTAACGCACCCTCAACCGCAGTCCAACTGCGGTTTCTAGGTTGAAAGAGGAAGCATGGTTTTATCGCTGTGTGCGCATTTAAGTGTGATTCGTACAAAGGTGACCTTTCCAATGTCTCATTACCCAAAATAGTGATGGAAAAGATTGCTTGCAACTTGGCAATGGTTATCTGAAACTGACGATAGGAGTCGGCCGGGTAATCGCTCTTTGTCTATGGGTTCGCCTATGGGCAGTGAGAGGAAAGTCCGGGCTCCAGAGGACAGGGTGCCAGATAACTTCTGGGAGGTGTGAACCTACGGAGAGTGCCACAGAAAATATACCGCCATTCTTTTCTTATGGGATTAGGTTCCTGTGGAATAAAATGGTAAGGGTGAAATGGTGCGGTAAGAGCGCACCGCACTGATAGTAATATCAGTGGCAGGGTAAACCCCACTCGGAGCAAGACCAAATAGAGGGGCCCATTGCATTGCAGAAAGACTTGGGCATTGCGACAAGACGTGGTCCGCGTTGTCCCTGGGTAGGTTGCTTGAGGTGTATGGTGACGTACATCCTAGATGAATGATTACCACCACCGGCTTACTGGTGGAACAGAACCCGGCTTATGTGCCGACTCCTGATTTTTTCACTAAAAAACACCGAATTATGTCAATACCTAGAGTAAATTATTAACTAATAATCTCAAGTTAATGATATCAAAAAACTTTAAGAATTTTGGGTGCTGACATTCGTCATGTTTTTTTACTTTTCATCGCTAAGTATCTGTTACACAGACACATTTCCCAAATAAAAACACAAAGTTTGCTTGCATCGGACCCTGCAAATACCTATAGTTCGCGGAGTGGGTGATTGTGGGTAATTGTGGGTAAAACAAACATTTAGGGGAATTTCCTTGTTTCGAGGTTTTAGCACGCTCAGTGTTGATAGTAAGGGTCGATTAGCGATTCCTAGTCGGTATCGCGAGCGCCTGTCTTCTGAAACTGGGGGATGCCTGGTTTTAACCTTGAATCCAATGGATAGATCACTCTGGTTATACCCGCTGATCGAGTGGGAATTCATTGAAACCAAACTCGCCGACTTATCAGATTTTGAAAAACAGGGTCGCAGGACCAAACAGATGATGCGTGGCTACGCCGCTGATTGTCAGTTGGATGCTCAAGGCAGAATCCTGATACCGCAGGAATTGCGAGATTACGCTCAACTTAAAAAACAGGCCGTTATCCTTGGCCAGGGAAATAAGTTTGAGATTTGGGATGAAAACGCATGGAGAGAACAACGTGATCAATGGCTGGAGCAAATTGGAGATGAGTCAGGAGAACCCCCCGATGCGCTTAGGTCATTGTCACTATGAAGTCTTCCCCTGATGAGTCACATGGGGAATGGCCAGGAAAATAGCCAAAGGTAAAAAAAACACGGAGTATCAACATACACCGGTATTGCTGAATGAAACATTACAAGGCCTCAAGCTACGTTCTGACGGCATGTACATCGATTGTACATTTGGTCGCGGGGGCCATAGTCGCGCCATTCTTGACCAACTTGGTGAGCATGGCCGTTTACTTGCGTTCGATAGTGATCCGGACGCTATCGCAGCTGTTGATCGACAATTACTAGATGATCCGCGATTCACACTTGTGCACGGTTCCTACACCAGGCTGGAAGATACAGTGAGAGAATTAAACCTGATAAAAAAGATTAATGGTGTATTGCTCGATCTGGGTGTTTCTTCTCCACAACTTGATGATGCTTCACGTGGCTTCAGCTTTCTGCGTGATGGTGAACTTGATATGCGAATGGATAACAGTCATGGCATGACCGCTGCTGAGTGGCTCAATCAGGCACCGGTAGGTGAAATTGCACAGGTGCTTTATGAATTTGGCGATGAACGATTTTCCAGGCGTATTGCAAGAGCCATCGTTCAACAACGGGATGAAACACCGATCACGAGGACGAAACAACTTGCTGATTTGGTCACGACAGCAATACCAGGTAAGGAAAAAAACAAGCATCCCGCGACCAGAACATTTCAGGCAATTCGTATATTCATCAATCAAGAGCTGGAAGAATTAGATGCTGTATTGATGCAGGCTATGCATGTGCTTGCCGCAAACGGCAGGTTATTGGTGATTAGTTTTCATTCACTTGAGGACAGGTTGGTAAAGAGGTTTATGCGTACGCAATCTCATGGTGTCGATATCCCAAGAGAAGTTCCCGTGACGCATGATGTTTTCAAACCGAAGTTGAACATTATAGGAAAGCCGATACGTTCCAGGCAAGATGAAATTGCAAACAACCCAAGAGCCAGGAGTGCTGTGTTACGTATTGCCGAGTGTATAGCGATATGAAGAATGTTTTCCTAATCCTTTTTGGAACCGCAGTATTTTTTTCCGCGATTAAGGTTGTAATAGCACGTCATGACACGCGTAGGTTGTTTGTGGAAATACAAAAATTGGAAAAAGACAGAGACAATTTGAATGAAGAATGGGGGCGTTTGCAGCTGGAGCAGAGTACATGGGCAACGGATGCACGAATTGAGTCTGTTTCTAAAACAGAGCTTCACATGATTGAACCTAAAATTCGATCTGTCACGCTGATCTCGAAATGACTCTGCTATTAAAAGATTAGAGACGGAAAATGAGGGAGACAGGAAAAATAAAAGAAACGGGGAAAATAACTGAGTTCCCAATGCGGCGTTGGTTTTTACTCAGCATTTATACAATCTGTATGGCAGGGTTGCTTTTCCGTGCCGTTGACCTACAGGTATTGAATAAAGAATTCCTGCAGGACCGTGGTGATGCAAGGGCATTACGCGTTGTAAAAATATCCGCACATCGGGGCATGATCACGGATCGTAACGGTGAGTCATTGGCAATTAGTACTCCAGTGAATTCGATCTGGGCAGTTCCAAGAAAGGTATTGGCTTCTGACTCAAGGCTGGCTCAGCTTGCTAAATATTTGCAGATGAATGATGAAGAATTAATTACCTTATTGAAAGATCGGATTGGCAGGAAGTTTGTCTATCTAAAAAGACATGTCGCTCCCGCCCTGGCCGAAGAGGTTATGTTACTGGATATTCCAGGTATCTCATTACAGAGAGAATATCGTCGTTATTATCCTGCTGGTGAAGTCACATCCCATGTGCTTGGATTTACGAACATAGATGATTCCGGTCAGGAAGGTCTGGAACTGGCATATGACAGTTGGCTTAAAGGTTTGCCAGGCAGCAAACGGGTTTTAAAAGACAGACTCGGACGCGTCATTGAAAACATAGAGAGTATCCGCACACCGGATCCCGGCAAGCAACTGGTTCTTAGTATTGATAGGCGTGTTCAATATCTGGCCTATAGAGAACTAAAGGCTGCGGTCAATCACTATAAAGCACGTGCCGGCACATTGATCATGCTCGATGTGAATACAGGTGAAATCATTGCGATGGTTGGTCAGCCTTCTTATAACCCGAATAATAGAACTGGTTTGAAGAGTGGCAATTATCGTAACCGCGCTTTAACTGATGTTTTTGAGCCAGGTTCAACATTAAAGCCATTTACCATTGCTGCGGCTTTGGAAAGTGGTTTATATGATTTGGACACGACCATCGATACGCGTCCTGGGATTTTCAAAGTTGGTGACCATATAATCCGGGATCATAGAAATTATGGTGTCATAGATCTGGCTACAGTAATAAAAAAATCTAGTAATATTGGTGCTAGCAAAATTGCCCTATCACTTGAACCACAGGATTTCTGGACAACTTTGGTAAGGGTTGGATTTGGACAGACAACCGGAAGTGGTTTCCCGGGAGAAGTTTCCGGGTTTTTAAACTCATACAACAACTGGTCTGAAGTTGAACAGGCAACCATGTCTTTTGGTTATGGCATGTCGGTCACTGCCTTGCAATTGGCACGGGCCTATATGGTATTTGCTACTGATGGCATGATGTTACCAGTTTCATTTTTAAAGGTAACGGAACCTGTCAGCGCAAGCCGCGTGTTTTCTGCAAGTGTGGCCCGGCAAGTCAGAGAGATGCTGGAAGCAGTTGTACAAAAAGGAGGCACGGGATATCGGGCATCAATTGAAGGTTACCGTGTCTCAGGAAAAACCGGGACAGTACATAAAACAGTCGCAGGCGGTTATTCAGAAGATCGATATCTATCACTCTTTGCCGGCATGGCTCCCGCAAGCAAGCCAAGATTGATTGCTGTGGTGATTATCGATGAGCCCCAGGGCGATCAATATTATGGTGGCTTGGTGGCAGCCCCTGTATTTTCAAGTGTGATGGCTGGTGCCCTGCGTTTGCTTGATATCCCACCTGATGATTTATCTGCGTTGAACGGACAAATAGTTGCAACAGGGGGTCTGACTGATGATGACAGTTGAAAATCTAACATACGGTCAAACACTCAGTCAGTTGCTGCAGGGTTTATTACCACTATCAAATCAGGATGATGTCAAAGTGACGGGCATTACTTCTGACAGTCGTAAGGTAAATACAGGCGATCTGTTTATTGCCTATAAAAATTCAGCTGTCATGGACTACGTGGAATCAGCAATTGATTCAGGTGTAAGTGCAGTTGTTGCAGAAGTGGATCAGCTACCAGATATTCCAAAATACAATGTGCCGGTGATTTCGCTTCCGCAGTTGAGCGCACAGGCGGGATTAATCGCTGCCAGATTTTTCGGACACCCAACGCATGATATGAATGTGATAGGCATTACAGGAACGAATGGTAAAACAACAGTGAGTTACCTGATTGCGCAAGCATCTTCCCTTATAGGCTTGGGCAAAAGTGGCCTGATTGGTACTTTGGGATATGGCCCATTTGATCAAATTAGCAAAGGACCCAATACAACACCGGAGCCGGTGACGCTACAAAATATTTTTGCAAATATGTATCAGGATGGTGTTGATTTGGTTGCCATGGAGGTTTCCTCTCATGGCCTGGATCAATATCGTATTACAGGCGTTGAATTTGATATTGCCGTATTTACAAATTTAAGCCGTGATCATCTTGATTACCACCAAACAATGGAAAGTTACGCAGAGTCTAAGCGACGTCTATTCAGTGACTATTTGATCAGAAAAGCGGTGTTCAATCTTGATGATGAGTATGGCCACAAATTGGCTGATGAATTCCAGAATAAAATGCAGCTTGTGGGCTATACGCTCGCATCTGGAAGGCAATACGACTTTCCTGTTGTCTCGGCAAATGTTGTTTCAAACAAGCCTGCGGGTTTGACGCTGGACGTAAGCAGTCCCTGGGGGAAAGGGTTGCTGCAGTCAGACCTGATTGGTGATTTCAATGCCTCGAATTTATTGGCATCGTTGTCAGCACTCTGTATGGCAGGTGTTTCGTTCTCGGATGCACTTTCAAATTTATCAAAATGTTCAAGTGTCCCGGGCAGAATGGAATATTTCAGGCAAGAAGGAATGCCGTTGGTCATCGTGGATTATGCACACTCCCCTGAGGCATTAAGGCAGGCTTTGCGGGCGTTGCAATCTCAAACTTCAGGAAAACTGATTTGTGTTTTTGGTTGTGGCGGTCAAAGGGACAAAGGTAAGCGTGCTGAGATGGGTCAGATCGCTGAAACTTATGCTGATCATATTTTTCTAACCAATGACAACCCACGAGATGAAGATGCAGAAACAATTATTGAAGATATTATCGGCGGAATAAAAGATCAGTCTCGGGTAATAAAAGAACTCGATAGAAGAAAAGCAATCAGGCTAGCGATCCATTCTGCATCAGAAGATGATGTGCTTTTAATTGCCGGGAAAGGTCACGAAGACTATCAGGAGATCGCAGGGGTACGATATCCTTTGAGTGATCGTTCAATCGTCAAACAAGTTCTGGGGGAACCTGAAAGCGGGAATGTGGATGATTAATATGCAAATATCAAAAGCAGCCGAAATTTTGCAAGCAAGGTATCAAGGAGATAATGTTTGCTTCCTTGGATGCAGTACGGATACCCGCACGATAAAAAAGAAGGAATTATTTATTGCCTTGCGTGGGGAAAATTTCGATGGTCATGATTACCTGGATAAAGCAAAAGCATCTGGTGCCAGTGCAGTACTTGTTGAAGAAAAATGTGAAGTGGTAAGGCCATCAATCATTGTCAAGAACACGCGACATGCAATGGGTGAGTTAGCCAAAAATTGGCGTGCAAGATTTTCCATTCCCTTGGTTGCGATTACAGGGAGTAATGGCAAGACAACGGTCAAGGAAATGGTTGCAGCGATATGCGGTTGTAAGTCTTCAGTACTGGCGACCCAGGGAAATCTTAATAATGATATCGGTGTGCCACTGACATTATTTGGTCTGGGTGACGATCATCAGTATGCAGTCATTGAGATGGGAGCAAATCATCCCGGCGAAATTGAATGGCTTTCACAAATAGCCCAACCCAACGTCGCTGTAATTACACAGTGTGCGCCAGCTCATCTTGAAGGATTTGGGAGTGTTGAGGGTGTTGCCCATGCCAAGTCTGAAATTTTTATCGGTCTATCAGAAGATGGGGTTGCCGTCATCAATGGAGATGATGACTTTGCTGATCTATGGCGGGGAAAGAGCAATCACGCCAATCAGCTCACCTTCGGACTGGGCAGTGACAATGAAATTACCGCCGAATCAGTTCGTATTGAAAATGGTAAGTCATCTTTTCAAATGATAACTCCGGTAGGGAAAGTCGAAATTGCTCTCAATTTGCCTGGCAGGCATAACATCACCAATGCCTTAGCTGCTGCTGCGTGTGCAATCAGTCTGGGCACTGCTTTATCTTTCATCAAGCAAGGTCTCGAATCTGTCAGCACAGTCAAAGGACGTTTGCAAATTAAAACCGGCTTTAAACAATGTCGAATCATTGATGATACGTATAACGCTAACCCAGCTTCTCTGGATGCCGCACTGGAAGTACTTGATGAATTCCCAGGTAGACACTGGCTCGTGCTCGGCGATATGGGCGAGCTTGGGAATGATGACAAAGTGCTACACGCACGTGCAGGAGAAAAAAGTAAAGCGTCAGGTGTGGAACGTCTTTATGCACTCGGTGAGTTGACAAAGTTCACTGTTCAATCCTTTGGTGAGGGTGCCCGACATGTAGATGACCATGAGCAACTGGTTTCATTGATAGGAGAAGAGATCGATTCAGACGTAACAATTTTAATCAAAGGCTCTCGTGCAATGAACCTGGAACAGCTGGTGAATGCTCTGGAGATAAAAGAATAATCATGTTGCTCTGGCTCACTGAATATCTTACTCAATTTCATAGTGGTTTTAATGTTTTTCAATATCTGACATTTCGCATAATTCTGGGTGTGTTGACATCACTCTTCATCTCATTACTGGTTGGGCCTTCTTTGATAAGGCGATTGAATGAATACCAGATCGGGCAGAGTGTCAGAGATGATGGCCCGGAATCACACCTGTCCAAAGCCGGGACGCCGACCATGGGAGGGCTGTTGATTCTGGTATCGATAGCGGTCAGTACTTTATGCTGGGCTGATTTAAGTAACCGCTTCATTGCTGTTGTTTTGCTGGTAACGCTAGCTTTTGGAGTGATTGGTTGGGTTGATGATTATCGTAAGGTTGTTAAGCAGAATCCGAAGGGCTTGCCAGCACGGTATAAATATTTCTGGCAATCAATTGTTGGTCTGGCCGCAGCTATATTTCTTTATGTGAGTGCTGCTTCTCCCGCGGAGACACAGTTGATTGTTCCATTTATTAAAAATGTGACAATCAATCTTGGCTGGATGTATGTTGTTCTATCATATTTCGTCATTGTTGGTTCCAGTAATGCAGTCAATCTTACTGATGGACTAGATGGTCTTGCAATATTGCCTACTGTTCTGGTTTCGGGCGCCCTGATGATATTTGCCTATACCACAGGTCATATCTATTTTGCAGAGTATCTGGGCATTCCCTATATCAAAGGTGTAGGGGAGGTCGCAGTATTTTG
>SMWN01000053.1 GCA_004356415.1 Gammaproteobacteria bacterium | reverse complement strand
TTTCTAAATCATTTTTTTTCACAAATAATAACGCCATGCATGCAATCACTTCTATTAGAGAGTACTTAATTGAGTCTGTATATTCAGTATATTTATCGTAAAAAAGAATTAATAAAACAATATCTCTAGTTTCTGATATTTTTTTAAGATGTTCAAAAAAATCAGACAATTTTTTTATCGATTTATCTGTCTGTAAAAATTTATATGTCCGTACTTCTTTATCTTTAAGTAATGCTTCATATGTCGGCATATTTAATGCTGTTTCCCAGAACTCGTTAATTTCTTTCAGACTTTCTTTTGCTAATTTTCTAATTTCATTTTCATTTTTACCAGATAATACATCTCTGCACGCGCTCACTATATGCTGGGCATCGTATGATATGGAGTCATATGAACTATGAAGCCATGATTGATTGAATGTTTTCTTTTTCTTTTTCATGAATCACACCTTTCCTGTGCAATATCCTTCAAGAAGAAACCAAGCCAAGCCGGTGAAGGTCTCCGGCCTTTCGGGAGCTACCCTAGGCTTGGGTATAGTTTAACTATTCAATAATGCTACTGCATCCGCTTTGTGATCTGATGCTAGGTGTGCATAGCGCAGAGTAGTCTTTAAATCCCCATGACCTAGCAATTCTCTGACTGTGTTCAATGGCGCACCTTTCATTACCAGCTTGGAAGCAAAGCTATGCCTGAGATCATGGAAGCGAAAATTCTTAATCTCCGAGTCCTTGATTACGTTCTCCCATGGTACCTGGATAGTACCCAGTCGCTTACCATCCTTTGCAGGGAAAACATATCCATTATTCTTACATTGACCCCTCCACTGTTTAAGTATATTTAATGCGTCAATATTTAGTGGAATATAACGAGTTTCACCACTTTTAGATGTCTTGCCCTGCACTGTTAGTGTTTTTGTTTTCAAATTGACATCCGACCAATCCAAGTCAAATAGCTCACCTTTCCTTAAACCAGTATTCAAACCGAGCAATACTATTGGAGTAATGTGGTCAGCATACTTGCACCCGATTAAATCCGGTAGCAACTCATATCCCCTACCCCTTCGCCATTTATTACTACTTGCACGTTCATTAATAATTTTTATATCTCTCACCTTTAAATATTTTTTGAGAGTAGCCTCTTCGCTGGCGGTGAGATACCTTACCCTGCCTAATGACTGAATCTTGAAAGGTTTGACTTTAGCCAGCGGATTATATGGAATTACCTCCCATTCAACTGCCTTTGAGATGACTGCTTTAACTGCTGCTACATCACGATTGACTGTTACCTTTGAGATACCTGACTTCAATCTTTCTGATCGCCATTTTTCAATTACCCATGAATTAACTTCAATTAGTGGCCTGGCAAATAGGTTTGAGAAATTTCGTTCTATTCGTTTTATGTTTTCAAAGCTGTCCTTTAGATGTACGGATGCCCATTCCCTATAACGTTTATTCAAGAAGCCACCCAAAGTGCTACTTCGAGACCGTTCTGCTTCCTTCCTTTGGATTTTCTTATGTGCCTGAATATCAATTCCATTAGCTATCTCACCTGCCTTTTTTTCTGCTATATCCCTTGCCTGAACAGGTGTTATATTACCTACCGTTCTTATACGGTAATGTTTTTGTAACCCATCAACATTCCGATATTGCAGGTAGTACGTCATGTTACCCGATGGACTTACCCTTAATAGGAACCCTTTAATATCTGTATCTCTTACGTCATAGGGCTTATTTCGGGGTCTCAGGGCTTTTACCGTACGGTTTGTAAGCTTGGCTATCATATAGCTACCCTCTCTGGTGGTGCACCTGTGGTGCAGAGAGAGTGTACAACAATTTATAGCCGGTGAACAAATATAAACAAGAAATAGACTATTTATTATTTATTATCAATTAGTTATATGTGACTAGGGAATGCATGACCGTTTATGGGAAGACACTGAGTTTATGAACATTTCAGCATTTATAATGCTATTCTATTGCTCTGAAATCCCGGTGATCTAAAATCCATATTAATTTGACATGATGATCTTACGGTTAATTCCAATAATTTGCGTGTTTATTTATACCACTACGGTTTATGCGGAACCATTGCCCGGTATTGCTCCTTATGATGAACACCTTGAACGACAGCTTAGAAAAGCCCTCCTTGCCAAAGGAAAAAACTATAAACCTAGAACCAAACATCTCTCTGCTGAAGGTCGAGCTCACTATACCAATCGATTAATTCTGGAGGATTCCCCCTATCTGACCCAACACGCACATAATCCGGTTAACTGGTTTTCCTGGGGAGAAGAAGCCTTTGCATTGGCAGAAAAAGAAAGCAAACCGGTCTTTCTTTCGATTGGTTATTCCACTTGTCACTGGTGCCATGTCATGGAACGTGAAAGTTTTGAGGACAAAGAAATTGCAGAATTTCTTAATCAACATTTTATTGCAATTAAAGTGGATAGAGAACGCCACCCTGATGTAGATGAAGCGTATATGCTGGCCGTTAGATTGGTTGCAGGACGTGGAGGCTGGCCCATGTCGTCATTTTTGGCACCTGATGGAAAACCATTCTATGGAGCGACCTATATACCTCCTGATATCTTCATTGATCTACTTCAAAAAATACATTCCACCTGGCTAGAGGAGCCAGAGCTCATTTTAAAACAGTCAGAGGAACTGAGTGCGCTGGTGACGCAGATCATGCAAAACAGGAATGATTTGGAGTCATTCGAACAAAATACGATTCAACAGACTGCAGACAATTTATTGAGCCGACTGAATCCACTTACTGGTGGGTTTGGTGAGGCACCAAAATTTCCCAATGAGCCCGCATTATTATTTTTACTACAGATTGATACACGTGATAGCAATAAACCACTGAATAAGGATCTGGAAACCACATTAGACTTAATGTCTCAAGGAGGTATTTACGACCAGATTGGCGGTGGGTTTCATCGTTATGCAACCGACGATATCTGGTTGATACCACATTTTGAAAAGATGCTATACAACCAGGCACAGCTCAGTCATGTCTACCTTCATGCCTACCGCATCACAGGGAAGGATAATTATGCACGGATAGCACGCCAGACACTTGATTATGTCTTAACAGAAATGACCTCAAATGAAGGGGGGTTTTACTCAGCAACAGATGCGGACAGTGAGGGAGTAGAAGGAAAATATTTTGTCTGGAAGCCTGATGAAATCAGAGAGATTCTTAGCACAGAAGACGCAGATTTGGCCATTGATTTATTCGCTATCACCGAAAGGGGCAATTTTGATGGGCGCAATGTCCTGCATTTACCTGTTTCATTGCGTGAATATGCAGTGAATCAACATATATCTTATAAAGCATTAACGTATCAAATTGACAGGATACGTGCCCAACTTGTTGAGGTTCGTAAGCAGCGAATTCCACCCTTGCGTGACGACAAGATATTGCTTGCCATGAATGGCATGATGATCTCCACACTGACCCTGGCTGCGGATGTCCTTGATGATCACCGATACAAGAATGCTGCGATACGTGCGGGGAATTTACTGTGGGAAAAACTTTGGCATGATGGCTCATTATTCAGGGTTTATCTTGATGGCAGACATTCTATCCCTGCAAAACTGGACGACTATGCCTATTTTATTCAGGCACTATTGGATCTATATGATATCGATGGCAATCCAGTCTGGCACCAACGCAGCCAGACCCTGGCTGATCTTATGTCTTCACGCTTTTATGATAATACCCATGGCGGGTTCTTTATGTCGGACACGAAGAACGCATTGTTTACTAGCCCGAAAAGTTTGAATGACAGTGCCCTGCCATCTGGAAATTCAGTCGCCATTATAGCACTGGCAAACCTGGCCTTACGTTCAGGTAAGCTTTCTTACTCGGATCGTGCTAATGAGGCCTTAAAAGCAATATTACCCTCTTCCGATAAAGGTATATTTTCTTCTGTCTCTTTATACAGGGCACTGGATTTATTGATCCACGGTGAGGTCGGAAAATACCAATATGGTGCACGCGGTGCCGTCAAGGCAAGTGCAGAAATAGAGGAGTTTGAGGGAGTCAAAATACTTGAGGTCAAAGTACAACTTACTGACAACTGGCATATTAATGCGCATCAATCTAAGATTGAGAACATCATCCCGACATCAGTTTATATTGATGCCGACACTCCAGCCTTTCAATTAGACAACATGACTTATCCTGAATCTATAAGTCGAAAATTTAGTTTTCTAAAAACACCTCTGGAAGTCTATGAGGGAGACATCACCTTGCGTGGAATATTAAATGCAAATAAAAACGCAGAAAATATAGCTCATAGAAATGCATTAGTCCCTGTCGTCATTCAATTCCAGGCTTGTAATGATCAAATGTGTTTGGCGCCAGAAAAACTCACCCTCAGGGCTACTCAATAAATATTCTTAGGGGAAAATTATCAGGGAAAATTCAATGGTAAGAGTTACTGCGAAGATAGTCGGTGAAATGATGATGATATCCGTTCAGTCTTCAATCAAATCAAAAGTCCTGTGCTTGCTTGTCGTGATCCTGTGCGCATGTGAACAACACCCTGTACATCAGCAATCAGTCATTTTGACTGGACTCACCATGGGGACAACCTACACAGTTAAAATAGTTTCTTCCGAATCAATACTGGATCGCTCGGTAGTATCAGCAGAAATTAATCGTCAACTTGATAACGTCAATAAGCAAATGTCCACCTACATAGAAACCTCTGATCTTTCGCTGTTCAATCAATCGGACACAAAAGAATGGGTGGAAATCCCGATTGAACTTTATACTGTGATCGAAGAAGCGCTAAGGATAAATGTGCTAAGCGAAAATGCTTTTGATATATCCATAGGCCCAGTAGTCAACCTCTGGGGCTTTGGTCCAGAAGAGAAATCAGGTACAGTTCCACATAATACAGCAATCAATAAAGCCCTTGATAAGGTTGGCTCTCAATATATACATTTACGCTCAAAACCCTATTCAATCAGAAAAGATAAACCGGATTTAACAATTGATCTTTCTGCGATTGCAAAGGGCTTTGCTGTTGATATCATTGCCGATTATCTCGATAAACTTGCTATCAATAATTACATGGTTGAAATTGGGGGGGAAATAAAGGCGAAAGGTTTCAATCCTGAGAACAACTCATGGCCTGACAACAAGTCCTGGCATATAGGTATCGAGAAGCCCCTGAGCGATCAACGCACCGTACAGTCTATTGTTGCCCTGGATGATACAGGCATGGCGACATCAGGTGATTACCGTAACTATTTTGAAGAAAATGGTATCCGTTATTCGCATACAATTAATCCGGGAACTGGAAAACCCATTACACATAATCTTGCTTCTGTGACCGTTTTGCATCCTTCAACTATGACGGCTGATGCTATGGCCACGGCTCTACTTGTGCTTGGTCCTGAACAGGGTTTTGCATTGGCGCTCAAGGAGAATCTTGCTGCTTTATTTACTATTCGTGAGAAAAATAGTTTTACTGAAAAAATGACACCTCAATTCAGGAATGCTCTTGCCTATTCAGAATGAACGCACTCACATTCTTATTTGCACTGGCAATACTGGTCTGGTTCTGGCAAAACAGTTTACGTTTCCGTGAATATGCCGTGCAAAAATGTAAGACGGTCTGTCGAGATATGGATTTGCAACTATTGGACGAAACAGTAGCCCTGCATAAATTCACACTAGCTAGGGACGGATCCCGACAGATAAAAATACTACGCCGCTATCACTTCGAATTCAGTCTGCAAGGATATGACCGATATGAAGGATCAATCACCTTCCTGGGGCAGGGTGTCGACCATATCCAGCTTGACCACCCCGAAGGACAGATAATTATGCACCATGATCAGATAAAAGTTTTACATTAATAATTGTTATACTGGGACTCCTTTAATGTAATATTGAAGGAGTACTAGTCGATTCAAATAATTAAATATGTCTTAAATTAATTAATTATCTTCGAGGAGTCCACTATGCCATCATTTGATGTTGTCTCAAAAGTCAATATGCATGAACTCTCAAATGCCATTGATCAGACCAATCGGGAAGTATCTACCCGTTTTGATTTTAAAGGTAGTAACTCACGTGTTGAACATAAGGATGCAGAAATAACCTTGATCGCTCCTGCTGAATTTCAGATACATCAAATCTTCGATATATTTCAAAACAAATTATCAAAGAGAAAGATTGATGCCGGCTGTCTGGAAAAAGGTGACATCAAGGAATCAAATAATGAAGCAAGACAAATAATCACAGTCAGACAGGGATTAGATAAGGACCTTACAAGAAAAATTACAAAATTGATAAAGGAGTCAAAACTTAAAGTCCAAAGCACCATTCAGGCAGATCAAGTGCGTGTGTCAGGGAAAAAACGCGATGATTTACAAGAGGTTATGGCAATACTCAAGGACGCAAACCTGGGGCTTCCCTTGCAGTACACAAATTTCCGGGATTGATATAACTTCATGCGCCCCGTTTATGATCTACACACGCATACAACGGCTTCTGATGGTCAACTTTCGCCGGAAGAGTTGGTTATTCAGGCTAAGGCTTGTGGTATTGACGTGCTTGCGGTGACTGATCACGATACAACCTCAGGTATTGCCCAAGCTGTAGATGAGGCACACAGGCAAAACATAAAACTGCTTCCCGGGATTGAGCTCTCGGTATCATGGATGGATAAAGACTTTCATATTGTTGGCCTTGACATTGATCCCGATAACAAAACGTTAAAAAAATCAATACAGAAAACCAGGGAATTAAGGGAAGAACGTGCGATTAAGATTGGCAAACGACTGGGGGAAAGTGGCGTCTCAAATGCCTATCATGAGGCCAGAAAGATAGCAGGCGTACACACAATAACACGTAGTCACTTTGCCCGTGTCCTTATCAAGCAGGGTTTTGCTAAAGATACCAGGGAAGTATTCAAAAAGTATTTGATCCACAACAAACCCGGTTTTGTTAAAACAAAATGGATCGAAATGGATGACGGCATCAAACTAATCAAAGATTCAGGTGGGGCGGCAATACTAGCTCATCCGATGCGCTATAACATCACCGCTAGCTGGTTAAGAAGGTTTCTTGTTGCCTTTAAAGAATCCGGCGGAAACGGCATTGAAGTTGTTACCGGGAGTTCAACCGCTGATGAAATGAGAACCGCGGCTTCATACGCCAGACGTTTTGAGCTGGCAGGATCTGCAGGTTCTGACTTTCATGGATTTGACGATAGTTGGATCAAAATGGGTCAATTAGCTGCCATGCCAAAATCGATAACACCTGTTTGGGAACACTGGTCTGTCTGATCTGAATGTTGGACTGAAGACTGACCTCAAAACTTAACTAGAACCTGGCGGCACATCATTTAATGCCACAACGGGCCGCCATGATTATTTTTAGAACCAAAAGGTGCCGCTATTAATTAGGATTTTTGCGTGAGTGCAAGGAAGCACCGCGTACAGAACCGCAGTGTATAACACATACATGAGGATTGGACAAAAACCATCCTTGGTTTTTGCTCTTCGAGCAGCAACGCCGCCCAAAAACGCTCCCGGCGTTTTTGTGAGCACGGGACTAACGCCGCAATCGCGGAAAAAGACAATTAATAGAGGTGCCCTAAAACTATATTTTTCCATCCAAACCCATCTGATAGTATTTATGGACAATCTCATCCTGGTTTTCCAGTAGCCAATCAATATCAGGTTCATTATTCATCGCCTTATGGATCGCTGCGGTAGTTGCTTTACGATGAATATCAAATAGAATTTTATGGTCCAGATTATCATCTTTTATCACAGAAGGATTCAACCAAACCGAAACAATAATGCCTAAACATTCGCCTTCTCTTTTGGGATATCACCATTTCTTACTGCATCCGGTACCGTTCCCATCAGAATATTTGTGTACCGCTCATCCTTGACCGTGACTTTGCTGACCATCAATGTCAGTGGCCTGACCATAATATCAGTATTCAAAATGGCCAATACACGTGAATGACCCTTGACCTGATCACCAAGCAGGTTCGCAAAAGCTGTACCAAATGGCCCATCCAGTTCTCCAATGATAACTCCGGTTCTGCCGCATTTCCTGACGGCCCGCCTGCTACCAACGCTTCGCCCACGCGCATGACAATACGATCACTCATGTAACTTTCTCCTGAGTATGAATTAATTAAATAAAACTGGGGTTATCATCTCAGCTTGTGATGATCGGTATCGCTAATCTGATCAGCAATATCAGAGAACAAATCTTCGGCAGCTTTCTTTGTCTTTTCTCTTGCAGCCTCTGCACTTTCCCTGATACGCCTGATATGTTCAGCTTGTGACTCTTTCCCTTCAAACTGTGTTTGCCGCTCTATTTCTCCTTCTTTCCATTCGTTAAGCTCTGCTTCCATTTGCTGATTTAATTTTTTCTCATCTTCTTTTTGTCTCAAGAGGTCCTCATCAATTTCTTCTTTTGCAGCCTCTGTGATTTTTTCTTCGTGCTGAGCATCATCCAGTGCCCTCTTAGCTTCTTCCAGTTTCTCTTCTGCACGCTGCATTTCCTTTTTCAGTACTTTATCTTCCTTGCCTTCTTTTTTAATCTTCTTATCCTGTTTTGCTTTTAATTTCTTTGCTTCCTTTTCTGCTAATTTACTGGCAGTTTCTGCCTCGTCCTTGGCCTTATAGACTTCGTTTAATTTGTCCCTGATCTGCTGTGCTTCTTTTTCCAGTTTCGCCCTTTCAGCCTTAAGTAAAGCTTCGAGTTCAGCTTTTTCCTCTGCAAATTGTGCTTTGTATTCCTCAATAATTTTTGCAGCTTCTTCTTTTGCAGCGACACGCCCGGCTTCAGCAACTGCCTTCTCTCGTTTTGCCTGTGCTAGTTCTTCGTTGTTCTGCGCTACTTTTTCGGCAAGTTTACGCTTTACTTTTTCCAATAAAGCCTTTGCCTTCGCCTTAACACTCTTTTCCAATTCGGCATGTTTTACACGCGCATGCTCTGCTTCCCTATCAATTTTCTTTTTCTCCTCTTCAGCACTACTCTTCAAACTTCTCGCTTCATCCAGTTCACGCCTGGATTCTTTGGCCTGTTTTTCAAGCTGTTCTCGTGCCTTTCTAATTTGTGCTTCGGCTCTGGCCTTCATCTCCTGAAGCTTTTTCATTTCTTCAGTATTTTTCGAATAAATCTCTTCAAGATTTTCCTTTTCATCCTGCATCCGAGACGCAGCATCTTTTTTGGTCTTTTTAATCTTTACTATTTCTTCCTCGCGACTCCTGTCAAGATCTTCTTCAGCCAGTTTTTTCTGCTGCTCTATTTCAATCTTTTCCTGTTCAAGACTCTTTTTCTCTGCCTCATTAGCTTCCTTCTGTTTCTTATTTGCCTGCTCACTTTTCTCCTTTTGTTTTTTCTCTGCCGCTTCAAGTTCCATCTTATTTTTTGCCAATTCTGTTTCTAATACAGAGACTTTTACCGCAGAATCAACTTCTTCAACAACCTCTTTTTCACTCTCAACAATTTCTTCAGCAGGTTTGTCTTGTACTGCTTGCCCTGATTTTTCTTGCTGACTTGGAACGTCATCGCCTTTCGCTTGGGCAGCTTGAGGATTCGACACAAAACCACCCTCCAGATAGGAAACATGAAATCCCTTTTGTGTCAGTAAAAATGCTGCCGCCGAACTTCGCCCACCGGTGTCACAACAAAGCACGTAGTGCGTGTCAGGATTAAATTTATCTATCTGAGCGCGTATGACATTGAGTGCTATGTTGGTGCTCGTTTCTATGTGTGAAGCTTTATATTCTTTGGCAAACCGCACATCAATCCATTCACCCCCTTCTTCAACAATTTGCCTGGCTTGTTCAAAGTCGACCGAACTTAAAGATGGCTTTTTGATTAAATCAACGAAACTGTCCTTGTTTAACTGCATCAAAACACCATCGCTCAGCATCGTAATCGTGGCATTTCTGGTGGCATCTGTGAGCAGTGCCTCCTCACCAAAACTGTCACCCACAACCAGTTCCGCCAATTTGATGGGATCTTTACCCTCTCCAGGGACCCTTGTGACTTCGCAGATACCTTCCTGAATGATGTAATAATTATCACCCGGTTCGCCTTGCTTAATCACGGTGTCACCTGTTTCGAACACAACAGGCTCCAGAAATGCAAATAGCTGCTGGATGTTTGCCATCGGCAACCTGGCAAATAGCTCTGACTGTAACATTCGTGTCATCCAGTCACCGGATTCTTCTTCATCTATGTGACTGACATCCATTTCAGCAGTTGTGTCGAATGATTCTGTTTGTTTATTGCCTTCGTGCACCATCAACCTGTCCAGCGCGCCCCTGTCCAGTCTTAAAATAGTGACAGGTGTTTTTGCCTTGGCTGAGAATTGCCTGGGTTGTAATTGGGCGAGTGCAAACCTGGCATTTTCAGCGCCCCCGACCATTGTGTTATGCACATGATGATTAGCGATTAACTCCAACTCACCGGCAAGAATATAATAAGAATAACTATCTTCTTTGCCTTCCTTGAAAACGAACTTCTTCTTTTTAAACTCAAGGATCTCCGCAGCCTCTATCACATCATTTTGCGCACTTGCAGAAAGATCACTAATGGGAATGAGTTGTTTGATAATTTCTTCGAATTGTTCTTTTACTTCAGACATGTCCTTAAATTCTTTTAATCATGAGATAACAGCGTATATTTGACCCCGAGAAATATTTGCATTGGGATTATATAACTGAAACAGTCGTTAAGCATACTATAATCAAGTGCTTATATCTAAGAGGTATACCAGAAATAACCCCTGAAATCACCCTTGAAACTATCCTGAAGCTGCCACTGGAAGTGAACATGATTGCGGCTTTAATGGCCTTATCAGGACTATTGTTACTTGTGTTGTCCTTTTACAGGCTCAGACAGAAGCAGCTCATATCAGCCGGTGTCTATAGCTCACTCAGCTCAGGCCTACTGGTGTTAGCAATTGTCCTGATTGCTCTCTCCATGAATCTACATACCTATCGTCGACTTAGTCATGAGCAGGATGTTGCTGAAATTGTTTTCCACCAAATTGCCCCCCGACAATACTCAGCCACAATATATTTTGAAGATGATAATCAGATAGCAGAATACATATTAATGGGAGAAGAGTGGCAGCTTGACGCACGAATCATTAAATGGGACATACCGATGAATCTTGCAGGACTGGACTCACTTTACCGTCTTGAACGTATTTCTGGCCGCTACCATGATATAGAAGAGGAGAGAACAGGAAATCGTACCGTATACTCATTGGCAGAAAACAAGGGGCTGGATGTCTGGTCAATCACAAAGAGCTACCCATCGTGGCTACCATGGATTGATGCCTATTATGGGTCCGCGACTTACCTTCCCATGAGTGACAAAGCCCGTTTCAAAATTACCTTAAGTCAAACTGGGCTGCTTGCGCGACCAGTCAATGAACCTGGTAAGCAGGCCATTCGCCTCTGGGATTGATCATTGAAACCAGGTTATTTAAATCTGATCTTGAAAATAACACCTTCGTTTTGCTGAAGATTATGTGCTGTTATTTCTGCATAGTGGAATTCTGCAATTAACTTGGCAATATAAAGCCCCAGGCCAAGGTGAGGCTGCCCGTCCCTTTTCCCCCTGAATGAAACCATTGAATTAAATAAT
>SMWN01000052.1 GCA_004356415.1 Gammaproteobacteria bacterium | reverse complement strand
AGGCAAAACAATAAGACTTGGTAGTGCTGAGCTGATGTGTTTTGCTCCTTCTCCGCGATGTGCAATTACCATGCATGAACAGGGGGGCGACATACCCAAAGACCCAAGTATGTTACGTACAATTGTTAAACACGCCGATCAAATTCTTGGTGTCTATTGTATGGTAAAGAAAACAGGAACGGTAAATACCGGTGATTCATTAACTCTTTCTTGATATTTTCTAAATTTCATGGCTTTACTGATAGTCTGGGTCGTAAGCGGACATTATTCAGATTTTAGTAAGCGACTGGTTAATACTGAAAGCGGTCGTTCATCATCACGGAACTTCTTGACAAGATGTCCGTCGCCATAGAATCAAACTTTAATTTTAAAAATTCAACCTGAACAGATTGTTTGTTGGTTTAGGATCACTCAACTCAGTTTGATTGGTGGGAAAATAATCATCCTGCCTTTCACCCATCTGTTCGTAGGCTGAATCAGTATCATAACCAAATTTGATCCTGCCTTCTTTTTTCTTCTTCGGTGGGACCCTCCAATCATATTCGATCGGTGAGGACTCACGCCAACCTCCAGCACTTTGATAGATCTCTTCCACGATAATTTCATCGTATATTGGAGGGAGTTCGTGCCAAGTACCAGACTCAGCTAATATGATTGTTGAAGCGAGTAAGAAAGCCAGCCAAACCAACGCCCTGTTTCCAGGGAAGATGACAGGCTTCATGGCAGCGCCGATCATTACTAATGTACTTCCTTGCGCCACCCAAGACTTTCAAACCAATGTTTATGGGTAGCCGAGAGCCATTTATCCGCTTCCCTTGCCGTAATCCAGGCATTCAAAAAATTCAACCATTCCTGTTCACCTTTCCTGACCCCGAAACCAGCCTTGTACGAAATCAGGGGCTTGGTTATCGGTATATCAATCTTCTGCGGATATTTGAGTGCAAGAAATTCTGGCTGGGGGGAAGTTGCCACGTAGGCATGAGCTTCACCATCCATGACTGCCTTCGTTGCCTCCGCTGCAGTTTTAAAGGCCTTGACATTGGCCTTATCAAACAGTCGCTGTGCCAGTTCAAACGAGATAGATTCTGATACGGCCGAGATGATAATGTCTTTCTGATTGAGCTCCTCGAGGCTCTTGACATTGCGGGTCATTTTGGTATTTGTTGCCAGGCTGATCCCCGAATCAGCATACGGAATACTGAAATTGATCTTGAGTGCGCGAGCAGGGGTAATGGCCATCCCGCCAGCAATGATATCAATCTCACCTTTCCTGAGCGCCGAAATAATGTCTTCCCACTTGTAGACAATGAATTTCGACTTAACACTCATATCCTGTGCAAGCTTTTTCGTTACATCTACCTCATAGCCGGAAAGTTGTCCTGTCTCACCCTCCATGGTCCATGGCTCGAACAGTGAAACACCAATTCTTAGCGTTCCTCTCTCGACAATATCATCCAGGGCATCTGCATGGACCTCCAGAGAAAGAAACATCAACAATACCACTGCAATGTGAAAAAACATTTTTAGTCTACTAATCATAATTAGATCTCAAATTAATTCAGTTAGAAAAGATTGGATATCCCCATAAGAAAACTCAGAGAAGCGGATCATCGGTACTCCTTGCGACCCGCAAAGGATGGTGTGGATCAGAGTTCCTTTTGAGCGGGGATACTAGCACAGGCTCTGTTGTTATTGTATCCAGTTCAATATCTCTAGCCAAATGTCAGCTTACGTTGGATAGCCGCCGGTAGTGAATCTCTGGTTAATACTGAAAGCGGCCAGTTAGATGCAAACTATGGTTGGCAGCTAGCAACTTAGCTGGCATTCAGAATGTGGAGTTTGGCAATTATCAGTTGATAACATATCCGCAACTGGTTCGCAAAAACTGGATCTGAGATGTTAGCCTTTGAAATTAGCAAAGAGTAGTTGAGTAATTTTTATTGTCTCCAGCTTAGTCTCGTTCAGTATATAATGACGAATATGAGTTTGATATAACCATATCCCCAAGGAGAACCTGTAATGCATAAACATAATATTCAAACTATCTGTAAACTGATCATGTTGTTGTCCTTTTGTTTCATTTTTATTGGTACATCCTACGCTGCCTCAAAGGAAGAAATTGACATTGAAGTATCTGCTTCCCTGGAAAACTTTAGGCAAGAAGTTATGGGCGCAGAGAAATTCATGGAAAAGGCGGAAGGTGTTCTGGTCTTTCCAGATGTCGTCAAGGCAGGTTTTGGTATTGGCGGTGAATACGGTGAAGGGGCATTGTTAATCAAGGGAAAAACAGTTGATTACTATAGCACTGCAGCTGTCTCCTTTGGTTTTCAATTTGGTGCACAGTTCAAAACGGTTATGCTGATCTTCCTGAAAAAAGATGCATTGGACAATTTCCGTAACAGTAGTGGTTGGGAGGCGGGTGTTGATGGTTCCGTGGCCTTGATTGAATTCGGTGCGGGCAAGGACATCAACACCATTAACCTGGAAGATCCCATCGTTGGATTCGTCTTTAGTAACAAAGGATTAATGTACAACCTGACCCTGGAAGGTTCCAAGATAACCAAACTGAATAAATAACAAATATCAGCGATTAAATAATTGGCTTGTGATAACGGCCTTTAATTAACCTATTAATGTTCACTTTCACTGTATTCTGTTGAAAAACTCAATAATTTGAAGATACTAAATTTCTGCCAAGAGACAATCACTTCGAAAACGGCATTCATTTATCATGCGTAACCGCAATAGAGAATCCAGATCGAGATTTTAAGTATTCCATGAGCCCCCTCTAATATCTAATAGAATTTAAATCGCTTAAATCGCTATAGATTTTTCATCTTCATCAGAAACGAAGTTTTTCAACAGGATACAGCGAAAGCAGACATTTAGAATTGTTTAATGAATCGATTCAGCCCATCGACTGTTTATATTTATTGTAATAGTCGATTACTTTTTTTACATAGTTCTGGGTTTCTTTATAGGGCGGTATCTTGTTGTTATATTTTTTAACTGCACCCTCACCTGCATTGTAAGCTGCCAGCGCTAATCTCAAATTGTTATCAAACATGACCAGCAAATCACGAAGATATTTTGTTCCACCATTGACATTCTCATTAGGATTGCGCCTATTTTTGACACCATAACTGTAAATGGTGTAACGAATGTGACTAGTGTCGATCTATCTGATGAAGAACTGACACTAAGAAAAGAAGCCTGGGAAATGCCTCCACATATGGCATCAAGAGGCACACTTTATAAATACATCAAGAATGTAAAACCTGCTTCGGAGGGGTGTTACTGACGAATAAATAAAGTAACCACCGATATACATACCATTTCCTTGCCATCTCCACTTAAAAAGGATATTAAGTGATCTAAAAACAGTTCCTGAAAAATCAGAATAATGATTACGTGAATATTACTCTGCTCTTCTGTGAAGATGCCGTTACGCGCCCCGATGGGAAACTTGATATAAACGGCGTCTTTAACGAATTATATTCATCCGGATTTCCTGCCAGACAGGAACGTGTAATCATTGCCGGTATCATTGAGTGGGAACGCAGCATTAATGGTAAACAACCGTTTGTTATACATCTCAGGGATCCAGACGAAAAACCAATATTCACCATTGACGGATACACAGACGTGGATGCCCGGCATGATGATCAGGCTCCTGCCAGAACCCATTTAATTCTGCCACTTGAAAATCTGATATTCCCCAGTGTGGGTGAATACCAATTACATATGGAGATCCTGGATCAACGGTTTCTCGGACCGTCACTGTATTTGATAGCTTCCGAACAAAGGAAAAATAATCTATAGTCCATGCGCAATATGGAATAATCATGAATCCAAAGAATGAATAAGAGTGATACATCCATCTCTGTGCGGGATGCACTTGCTCACTTCAAGATACCGGTGTTCATAGGTCTCGTCGGAATGGGTGGTTTTGTTCTGGGTTATTTAGTTCAAGTCGAATTTTATTCCGATATCAGTCCTGTACAGCCCATTGCTTTCAGCCACCGCATACATGTCAGCCAGAACGAGATCCCGTGTATGTATTGCCACGCCCACGCCGACAAGACCCCCTCCGCAGGTGTTCCGAGCGTCAGTAAATGCATGGGTTGCCACAAAGTCATCGCGACCGATAGTCCGGAAATACAAAAGCTGTATGAATATTGGAAAAAACAGGAACCTATACCTTGGATAAAAGTGCATGATGTACCAGACTTTGTACACTTCCCCCATAAGAGACATATCAAGGCCGGTCTGGAATGCCAGCAGTGCCACGGCCCCGTGGAAACTATGGACCGGGTCACTCGGGTATCCTCCCTCAAGATGCCATGGTGTGTAGACTGTCATACCGAACGGCAGGTTGAGAACGGTCGTGATTGCTGGACATGTCATAAATAATACGTTATCGGGAAATTCTGATGATCAAGATTAACCGGCGTGATTTTCTAAAGTATATAGGTGCCGGTGGCGTCGGTGCCGGTGCCGGGTTTCTGTACGGCAAAAGTACCCAAAAAACTGTAGAGTTCCTGATCCCGCAGGTCCTGGCACCAGAAGAATATTCACCGGGGATTGTCACCTGGTATAACACAATTTGCCGTCAATGCGGGGCCGGTTGTGGGATCAGTGTCCGGATTCGAGAGGGACGTGCAAAAAAGATCGAGGGGAACCCCTTGCACCCCGTCAACCAGGGCCGTCTGTGCGCCATGGGACAGGCTGGACTCAATGCCTTATACAACCCTGACCGGATAAGAACACCACTAAAACGAAACGGTGATCGGGGCAGTAACAATTTTACTGCTATAAGCTGGGATGAGGCCCTGACGACACTGGGTATCAGGCTGGGCAATCTGAAGATCCAGCATAAAAGTAACTCGGTCTATCTCCTGACTAATGGTGTAAGAGGCCATCTTGATAAACTGTTTACTACGTTCATGGATGAACTTGGCTCCGACAACTACCTGCATTATGACTTTACTTATCCGTCCACGCTCTATGAAGCAAACAGGATAAGCTTCCAACAGGAGAATCTTCCCTATTACGATATAAAGAATACAAATTTCCTGCTGTCATTCGGTGCGGATTATCTCGGTACCTGGATATCTCCTGTTCATTTCAGCCTCGCATATGGTCATTTACGCCAGGGGGTGAAAAACAAGCGAGGAAAATGTGTGCAGATCGAACCGCGCATGTCGTTGACCGGTGCCAACGCGGATGAATGGATAGCTTGCAGGCCCGGTACAGAAGGACTGCTGGCCATGGCGATGGCAAATGTCATCATCAGTGATGGGTCATACAGGGGATCAGATCTTGAAGCATGGGAAACTGCAGTAAAACCCTATTCACCATCAACTGTCTCACGACAAAGCGGTATAGCAGAAGTAGTTATTACCAGACTGGCGCGTGAGTTTGTAAGACAGCAACCTGGCTTGGCAATAGCT
>SMWN01000051.1 GCA_004356415.1 Gammaproteobacteria bacterium | reverse complement strand
TGACCAATTTAACTGCAGCTTTGCTGCGACGATTCGACTCAATGATCGGTTGCCAGCCAGTTTACAAAGCTTTGGTCGCTGTGCACGATCCCAGGCAGATTGATCAGCTTGCGTGGCCCGATAATTATCATAGCTTCCATTGCGTTTGATTTCACGGCTAATCGTCGAGGGCGAGCGACCCAGTTGAACCGCTATCGCACGCATCGATAGAGCACTGGCGACCCCTCTGGAAATCTCTTCACGTTCACAAAGCGTAAGTGCTAGTCTTGAGCATTGTCGCGGGGCAGGACGGATACCACCTTACGGCGTGCGTGACCATAAATAGATGAAGACGGTTTACCAAACGTTCGTCCTATCGACTTCAGTGATTGGTCTTTTCTCCAACGCTCCCAAAGCTGCGCTTTCTCTGCTGTTGTAAAACCTCTACGCTTGTTTTGGTTCATCAACAAACACTCCATCTTTTTTTACTATGAGCACGCAGCCTACCCGGAGGGGGTTTAAAGTGTTGCATCGATCGGTTGAGGTCACCAGCGAAAGCGGACCTACGGCTATAGACTTTGAATTGGTACTTTGTTCCAATAGCAGACACTCGAAAGTGTTTGGATAGCATCAAAGCAATCTGTTTCTTTTATCTTGTGTTGCGCGAGTTCATATATAAATCGGATAATTAAGTGAATGCAAAAAGTGTATGAACTTTACTATTGGCCGACGATACAGGGTCGCGGTGAGTTCGTACGCCTTGCCCTGGAATATGCCAATGTTGATTATGTCGACGTTGCTCGTCAACCTGAGGAGGAGGGCGGGGGTGTGTCGGCACTGATACGATTCCTCGAAAACAAAGATATGCAAAATCCACAATTCGCATCACCGTTTCTGAAAATCGATGAATTCATCATTGGGCAGACAGCGAACATCCTGCAATACCTGGGTATTCGTCACGCACTTGCGCCTGACAACGAGGACGATCGACTCTGGATACATCAATTGCAACTGACAATCGCTGATTTCGTGGTAGAGATACACGATACGCACCACCCCATCGCAGGTGAGCTTTATTATGAAGACCAGAAGGAAGAGGCACAAAGACGTGCAGAAAACTTCCGTGAAAATCGCTTGCCAAAATATCTGTGTTATTTTGAGCGTGTGCTCGCAAATAATTCACGTGGGAACAGGTATCTTGTTGGAAATACACTCAGTTATGCAGACCTGTCTTTGTTTCAGCTTGTTGCCGGATTGCGTTATGCGTTTCCTAATACGATGATCCGGATTGAAGGAGAATATCCACTTTTGATTGCATTGCATGATCATATCGAAACCTTGCCACGAATTGGCGCCTACTTACCCTCAGGACGGCGTATACCATTTAATCAACGAGGTATCTTTCGTTATTACAAAGAACTCGATCTTTGAATGATTAGATAATCAATTGAGACTGTTCCTATATCTTCTCTGTTTAAAACCAAATCAAGAGATTGCACCAATGGACGAACCGTGGCGGGCATTACCACGAACAACTAAATAAGTTCACTCCCGACCCTTTTAATTTAATCCTTTAGTATTCAAACATTGTACTTATAGCTGTCGATATTGTTTGTATGAATTCTTCCCGGAGTTCAGGATAGATGGGTAATGATATACACCGCTTCGTTACATCTTCTGCGACTGGTAAAACTAGGTCCGGGTAGTCTTTATTTATTACAGGTTGTTTATGTAACGGAATCGGATAATGAATGGCAGATTCGATATTTTGGGATTTAAGGGTATTGGCAATGTCATCACGATTTTCCGAGAGGATCGTGTACTGATTAAAAATATGAGTGCCTCTTGGATCTTCATAGGGTATGACGATTGGAAGATTGACCAAAAGTTGGTTATATTGATGTGCGATTTCGCGACGTCTGGTGTTGTATTTATCGATATTCTTTAGTTTCTCTCTCAGTACTGCTGCCTGAATTTCATCTAATCGGCTGTTGAAACCCAGGAGTTCGTATTGATTTGGTGACGTTGAACCGTGATTGCGCAACATGCAGATCTTATCGGCAACTTCCTTATGCTTTGTGACAACTAAACCGCCATCTCCCAGCGCACCCAGATTCTTACTTGGGTAAAAGCTGAATCCTCCAGCATCACCGAACGATCCCACTTTTTTTCCATTGAAAACAGCCCCAAAAGACTGACAGCAATCCTCGATAAGTTTAATGCTGTGACGGTTACATATTGTTGATAGTTCAGATATATCCGATGGTTGACCAAAGATATGGGTCGGCATGATCGCGGCGGTTTTTTCTGTAATCACTGCCTCGACATGGGCTGCGGACAAATTGAATGTCCTGGCATCGATATCCACAAATACCGGTTTAGCACCAACATGTCGGATGACTTCTGCGGTGGCGATAAAGCTGAATGGGGTAGTTATGACTTCGTCACCTTCACCGACATCCAGGGCAATCAATGCTAGTTGAAGGGCATCAGTTCCCGACGCTACGCCGACTGCGAACTCTACTTCTAAATATTCTGCTGCTTCGCTTTCGAATGCAGCAACATTTTCATCCAGAATAAATTTACCACTTTTTATTACATTGTGGATGCATCGAAGTATTTCATCTCCTATCTCTTCGTGTTGATGGGTAAGATCAACAAATGGAAGAATATCATTGTTATTATCCTTTTTATCGCTCGCCACAATCTATTTGTTGATTAACTCGGTAATTCTAATTGCAGTTTCCAGGGCCCGTTGCCCGGATTTGCCGGATACGATTGGTTCATTACCCGATTGGATACACTTTTGGAAATCCTTTATCTCATCGAGAAGTGCATCACCGGACACATGTTTGATTTCCTCACTAAGTATATTTTTATAATCGGAATTATTCTTGCCTTCAGAGAGAGAGTATTTTTTCATCACGTTGTTTTGGAGATCAAAAGAAATATATACCTTAGGCATAAATAGACGTATTTTCCGTTCTGTTTTAAGGCTTACCCTGCTCGCTGTAATATTTGCAACACAGCCATTTTTGAAGGTGATACGTGCATTAGCAATATCCAGCATATCAGTAATTATCGGAGTTCCATTTGCGTCGATACTTTTTATGTCTGAATCAACAATCTCCAGGATAATATCTATATCATGGATCATCAGATCAAATATAACATTCACATCATTACTCCGTTGTGTGAATGATGATATTCGATAAGATTCAATAAACTGAGGATTGAGTGTGGAGAAATCTAGCCCAAACATTGCAATATTAAATCGTTCGATGTGACCAACCTGCAATATCTGGTTTTTAGCATTTGCTAGGACAATGAGTTGATTTGCTTGATCTACGGTTTCAGTTATCGGTTTCTCGATGAGAACATGACAACCAGTATCAAGGAAGTTTCGGGCAACCTCAAAATGCAAGCTGGTCGGTACGGCGATACTTACTGCGTCAACTTCGCCAATAAGTTCGTGGTAATCTGTAAGCGCTGCACAACCGTATTTACTTGCGATTCGTTTAGCAAGGTCAGGATCCGTATCGACAACTGCGGCTAGATTGAAATCCGGTAGAGCCATATATTTTTCGGCATGATATTTCCCGACATACCCAACGCCGATTACAGCACTATCAAGCATGATCATCTAAGCAAATCTGTAGGTTTACCATTTCTTTAATGTCAAAACCCTCACGGTGAGCGTAATTAGTTAATTGATCCTTATTAATCTTGCCTAATCCGAAGTACCTTGAATCCTGATGTGAGAAGTATAAACCACAGACCGCAGCGGTGGGAACCATTGCGTAGGATTCGATTAAAGTTATGCCTGATAAGTGGGGTCAGATAAGACTTTTTACATCCCTAGCTTATCAGCCATTTCATACAAACGATTGAGTTCTTCTTCCAGGTTATTGTTGGACATATCCTCACCAGCACGCTTGTACCAGTATTTAGCATTCCCTATGTTACCTTCTCTTCGATTCAGGTACGCATGAATAAGTCAGGATAATTTATCGGAATATTGTTGTATTATTTTATGAGACTCGTCCCAGCTTCCTTCACGAGTAAGGTCTAACGCTTTGACATGATCACATTCCATAATTGCAATTGTTCATGGGTGGTTGGAGTATCCACTCAGGTCTTCCTTGTGGACGTTGTTGTATGCATCCAGCTCTATTACATTTCTATCTGGATCACGGATGAAAATCGCTGACATATCTCCAAAGCTAAATGAACCTGTTATCTCGAAATTATTGTCGTTCATAAATGATTTAGCGACGCCCAGATCGGATACGGTTAAGGCGATATGCGTATAGCCAGGGTACTTTTCCTCAACATCCATCAAAATATTCTTTCCGTTACCCGCATTGGCGGGGCCCAACAAGTTTAAAACGACACCGCTGGGATGTTTCATAATGATCGGGTGACCTTTTTCAAACCCGACATCTTCTACGAACTCAAAACCGAGTAATTCGTAAAATGCCACGGAACGGGACTTTTCTTCTATTCTTAACCCTATATGATTTACAGATTCTATATTCAGCATTTTTTACTTGTTAATCCTTCGTAAATATCAATACGAGCAACACATTCTATTTTTCAGATAACGTATAAGGAACGACACTTTCCTGTTCGTTGGGATCATTCCTTGCGACGATAGCCATGGCTGGTTCTGTTTGACTTAGATTTCTTGGTTGGTGCGGTACGTTTGGGGGGATATAGATAAAATCACCGGCCTGGTTGATTATGCTTTTTCTTAATCCACGCCCATATCGCGTTTCAACCCTGCCTTGTAACAAGTAAACTGCTGATTCAAAACCATCGTGATAGTGTGCATCAGCCTGTCCACCGGGCGGGATAATCACCAGATTCATGGATAACACCTTAGAGCCTGTATTTTGTGATGATATGCCATGAAAATAAGGCAGGTTCTGTTTTGATTGAAGTTCTTCCGGCGAATGGATAACAATGATCTCTGCATCAATAATTCTGTCCTTATCCGCAAAAACAGGTAAGGAATAAAACAATCCGATCAAGAGCATTCCTGAAATAATAATTTTATGCATATCAATCGTCTCCTTTACAAAGATAAATGGGACGGAGTCATTATTTTTAATCTCTCTGGCACCTATAATTTATAAATTTATGTCTAAGTTGTCAGTACAATAATAGCATTATCACTGCTTATGGTTGTTTTTGTGCAACTTCTGCTTTTCCAGCAGATAGCCAGCAACCACGATAGCGATGATGATTAAGACAAGAATCATCGGCGCAAAAGGATTGAAATCCGCTACCCGATCGTGCAATTCCTTGAGGAAAATTGCCCAGCCTAGCGATGCAACCGTGGTTCCAGACAGCACCACGAACATATTTACCCACGGTCTTAATCCCAGGAAAAAGCCGATAACAGAGCCGATAACGGGGCCTGTCATCCAGAAAGGAATGCATACGAACAGTAATAGGCCCGGAATGCCATAACGATGGATCTTTGCCTTATTTGTCTCCGCTACCTCTTCAATTCGATGCATGAAATTATCCAGTGCCTTGAAAACCAAAAGATTCCGCCAAGCTAAGACAAACAGGGGATATATGATCATTACCATGATCATCTCTATTGCAAGGTTGATCGGAATAACGATCAAATGATCAAAGCCTAGTGAATAACCAAACGACATTCCGGCGGCTCGCCCAAACAGGATATGGGTCGCCGTTATGCCAACATAGACTTGAAAGGTATTCGGTGAGATGAAATAGCTGGCTGCCAGGCAAATGGCATAGAGTAACAACAGTATTAGACCGAAGATAAGAATACGACCTTCAGTAGTTTGGAATGGTCTGAAACGACCATTTATCTCTGTTGTCCTTGCAAGTTCTTCCATACAATTAAGTTTAGATTAAAAGGAGCCGGAGTGAATTACTTTTTAATCACCCTTAAATCAAAAACGTCAGTATACTAAAAGGGGTCGGAGTGATTGTGTTTAACCACACCGCCCCTTTATTTTATATATCAGATCAATAAGCCAATTCACAATAAATATCTAGGATTCTGTGAAAAGAATATCAAATCATGTCAGACTAGAAATTGATTGAAAAACCAGGAACTGAACAATGTCTGTTGGTCGAAATGAGGCCTGTCCATGTGGAAGTGGCAGAAAGTATAAAAAATGTTGCCTTGACAAGAAGGCTAGAAGTCCTGTTTATTATACGCTTTTACTGGCTTTTTTCGGAGTGATCCTGCTTGTATGTTTAGTGCTAATGGTTAAATCTATTCGTAACTTTGAACCGAATAGTGGAGCAAAACAAGTTTGGTCTGAAGAGCATCAGCATTGGCATCAGGCTCCATAGTTTGTTACCGAACACGTTAGTTATTTGAACTCTAAAGAACGATTAAAAGGGGACTGGCCGCTCTGTTAATCGAATCATTCTGGACGTTCTACCTTTGTGGCCTGTCTGTCATTTCACACAAATGATTTAGTTCTTCTTCCAGATTATTATTGGGCATATCCTCACCAGTACGTTGTCCAACTACGGATTCTAGGATTATGATACGGCAAATGCTGTCCTTTTAATAAATTCATTTTATTCTAAATGCTAAAAAGAATTCGCTACTTTGCAGAAAGTATATTGGCAAAGTCTGCATACTGGATATTCAGATTATTACCTTTAAATGTTGCTTCATCGATGGGAGGGGTTATTGGCAGAACGCTGGGGCCGTTTTTATCCAGAGATAAACTGGCGCGGAAGAATCTGCAACGTGCAATACCAGATCTGGATGAGAAGCAGGTCGATGAAATCATTACCGCTATGTGGGATAACTTAGGCAGGATGGTTGCTGAATTTCCGCGTATGAATGACATGGACAAGCATGCCTTTGCAAAAATTGTGGAGGTAGAAGGCGTAGAACACATTGAGCAGGCAAAACAAGGTGCCAAGGGCAGCCTGTTCTTTTCCGGTCATGTTGCAAACTGGGAGATGGCACCAAAGACGATCGCAATCTACGATTGTCCGCTTGGCCTTGTCTACCGCCAGGGGAATAATCCGGGGGTGGATAAACTGATGCAGAACATGCGTGGGCATTACCAGTCTGAGGGTATCCCGAAGGGAAAAGGTGGTTCGCGACAATTGATAAAGATACTGGGGCAGGCGGACATATAGGGATTCTTGTTGATCAGAAAATGAATGAAGGCATTGCCGTGGATTTCTTTGGCAGGAAAGCAATGACCGCGCCGGTCATCGCCTTACTTGCCCTCAAGTATGGGTGTCCTGTGATTGCCACCCGGGTGATTCGTACGGAGGGTGCACACTTTAAAGTAACGATTTTTCCACCAATGGAGATCGAAAGAACCGGCGATCAGGAAGTGGACGTACTTAATCTGATGACCCGAATCAACAAGGTTATTGAGGTCTGGATAAGGGTTAATCCGTCCCAATGGATCTGGGTACATAATCGTTGGTCGGATGAGTAATAGTTCCCAAAAATATTTATAATAGAAACAGTAAATTGTAAAAGATTTTAATCAGTTTTATACATCAGTTAATTACTCTTCTCGTAATTGAGACATCCGGTCCTCAAACATTTCTTTTATCTGTTCTTCTGCAGCTTCACTATTAGGAAAGATCGGTTCGGTTCTAGCTATAGGTTCCTCAGCATCGTCTGGGCAATATAGTTCTGCATACACTTTACCCGTCTTTGCATCAGTTTCTGTTTCTATCCGGAATTTTGACAATTTAAGTGCTCCTTAAGAATTAATTTAGGAAACATAATGTTTCATTTGAAACTTGTGCTTCTCGGCAACTGCTCGAGAACATGTACCCCAAGGGGTACACCCCTCCGGGTGGGCTTCGCGCTTCCAGACTTGGCTCTCGGTTGCTGCTCCCGGCGCAACTCTACCTTCTATGTCCCTACAGTCGTGCGCCGTTCTCGGCTCTAGCATCCTCGGTAACTGCTTCCGGCGTTACTCTACCTTCTATGTCCCTATAGCCGTGCGCCGTTCTACCGCCTACTTCCGTATATGCGTCCTAGTAATCGATCCATGTAGGTCGCAGCACATCGTCCTGTAGGCAACCTTGTTTGTTTACCATCTGTTGAATATAGACCTCTGTAGGGAAATATCAATAACAGGGTAGTTTGCTTTTGTTCATTTTTGATTCTTTGTGCCTGTACTATACTTGAGCAAAGTGTGGCCGGTTCCGTGCTTCCTGCATACACGATACTTTTTCATTTATTGTATTTATAAAAT
>SMWN01000050.1 GCA_004356415.1 Gammaproteobacteria bacterium | reverse complement strand
CATTTCCGATAAGCATGGCATCCCTGAAGATGCCAATATTCCTGGTGGGATGGTTGTCATTAATCTCAAACACAATGAGAGACCAATGGCCTGGTACGATAAAAAACAAGTCATGGTAATTGGCCACCCTGGTCACTGGAAAGCGATAGTTGGCATTCCGCTGGATGCGGAAACGGGACGGCATCAAATAAATATAAAAAATTCAGATGGTCAAGCAAGCTATGATTTCAATGTCAAAGATAAGGAATATCAATCTCAATACCTGACTGTTCAGAACAAACGCCATGTCAATCCGGATACGATGGATATGGAACGTATACATCGCGAGCAAAATATTATACAAAAAGCAAAATCAAACTGGCGCGATATTGATGACGTATCGTTTAAATTCATACAACCAGTGGCAGGGACGATCAGCAGTCAATTTGGTTTACGTCGTTTCTTTAACGGCGAAGCACGCCGTCCACATAGTGGATTAGATATTGCTGCTGCTGAAGGAGCACCTATTCACGTACCAGCTAACGGCAAAGTCATCAATACAGCTTTATATTTTTTTAACGGCAACACAGTTTTTATTGACCACGGTCAGGGACTGATCACGATGTACTGTCATCTGAGCAAGATTGATGTTGAAGAAGGTCAGGCCATCAAACGAGGTGACGTTTTAGGCAGAGTTGGCAAAACAGGTCGCGTCACTGGCGCACATTTGCACTGGAGTGTTATTCTTAACCAAACGATGGTCGATCCCGCACTATTTATCAAAGAACAAAGTAGTCAAAAGTAAGATGATTCTGCTGTTTTTTGGAAAAAATTGGAGAACAATTATTGTAATACCTCAAAACGGGTAAGCTAGAACTGTCTACCTGCAGCTTGTAGATCAGCATGATAGGAAGAACGTACCATCGGGCCACTGGCAACATTCTGGAATCCCAGGCTTTCTGCATAGATGCCCAATTCTGCAAACTCATCAGGAGTAACAAAACGTTCTACCTGTAGGTGATAGCGGCTTGGTTGTAAATACTGCCCCAAGGTTAACATATCGCAATTATGTGCCCGTAGATCTTGTAATACCTGTTTGACCTCATCGATGGTTTCTCCCAAACCCAGCATCAAACCTGATTTACCTGGAAGCTCTGGATGTTGTGCCTTGAAATTTTTAATCAATTGCAATGACCAACCGTAGTCTGCACCGGGTCTTGCCTTTCTGTATAAACGTTTAACCGTTTCAAGATTGTGATTAAAAACATCGGGAGGACATTCTGCTAATTTGGATAAGGCAATGTCCATACGTCGCCGGAAATCCGGCACCAAAATTTCAATTTTAACTTTAGGTGTTCTGCTTCGTATCGCTCCGATACATGCAGAAAAATGACCAGCACCGCCATCCTTCAGATCATCGCGATCGACAGAGGTAATCACGACGTATTTTAGTTTCATTTTCTCAACAGCTTGTGCAAGGTGCTCCGGTTCATTTACATCCAGCGGTTTTGGACGACCATGAGCTACATTACAGAATGGACAGCGTCGGGTACAGACATCTCCCATAATCATAAACGTCGCCGTGCCATGAGAAAAACATTCGCCAAGATTGGGACAGGCCGCTTCTTCACAAACCGTATGTAAATTTTGCTCACGAAGTAAGGACTTAAGTTGTGTTACTTCCTTGCCAATCGGAGCCTTGGCCCTTATCCAAGAGGGTTTACGCGCTGGTTTGCCTTCCATCGGAATTATCTTGACAGGTATTTTTGCTGTCTTTAATTTTCCTCGTTGATCCCGAGATGGCCGCTGCTGAGTTTCTCTGGTCTGAATTTCTGTGGGCATGATCTATTTTAACCTGTTTAAGCTGCCTGATCTGAGCAGACTTCATTGATGACGCTGACATCTTTTTCAAAATATTCCATTTGTTCTAATAAATGCGGCAATAGATTCTTTGTTACCTGCGTCAGGTCTTCATCAATACCAAAGGCTTTCATCTGTGTTATTTCAAGTTCTGGAAACCCACAAGGGTGAATGCCATTATAGGGTGCTAAATCCATATCCACATTAATGGAGAGGCCATGATAACTACACCCTCGTCGTATTCTAATCCCCAGTGCTGAAATTTTCCTATGATTCACATAGACGCCCGGCGCATCCTCTCGAAGTATGGCCTCTATGCCATAGCCATGTAGCATATCAATCACCGACTGCTCCATGCGATGGACAAAGTCCTTTACGCCGATTGCTTTACGCTTGATATCCATTAATAAATAAACCATGAGCTGTCCTGGGCCATGGTAAGTGATCTGTCCACCTCGATCTGTTTCAATCACCGGAATATTACCTGTGTCAATAATGTGATGACTTTGGCCATTCAATCCCAGTGTATACACGGGTGGGTGTTGTAGACACCATATTTCATCTGTTGTTTTGGAATTTCGATTATCAGTAAAACGAGACATTGCTGTATATATCTCGTCGTAATGGCAAAAGCCTTTTGTCCTGATAATCAATTCTGGAGTCATTTTTAAAACGCCATCAAGACTTGTTCATGCGCGGTCAATTCAAAATAGATATTATCCAGCTGTTCCTTGCTTTGTGCCTCGATCGTCACTGTGACTGAAATGTATTTACCTTGTCGACTTGGTTTTGTTGTAACCGCGCCCTCGGTAACATCAGGATAGTACTTTCGTATAATTTCTACGATTAATATATCAAAATCATCCTTTGCAATGCCCATCGCCTTGATGGGGAAACTACAGGGAAATTTCATCAGGGTGGCTTCTTTATTGGCTACTTGTTTATCTTCTTGACTCATTCTCATTATTCCAGCAGGTGGACATAGACACATTCCATACACTTATTCCTTACTTATGTCCCTGTATAGTATTAATATAAACCTATAGTGTCGATATCAAAAGCCCCGGAGTAGGAGAAATCCTTGGGTTAGGATGACGTGGTCTTGGGGCATCATCGCAAAGATCGTATTGGATGGTATAATCCGCATAGGTAATTTGATCACTTTAGTTTACAGACAACTTTTTTGGGGGCGAATAAAGGGGAATGAAGATGGATATTAAAAACAACGTTAAAAATAAAGATACCTGGCTCAGAGGACTCTTTATTCTGATTTTTGGTGTGATTTTTTATTTCCTATATGGATTGATCTGGTTACTGGTCACCTTCCAATTTGTAACCAAGATCATCACGGGCAAGTTGAACAGTAATCTTGAACAATTCAGCACCAGAATGACGTGTTATGCCATGCAGATTCTGAATTACATTACATTTCAATCTGAAGAACGCCCATTTCCTTTTAGCCCATTCCCGGAGGGAAATGTTGAAGCACAACAACCGGAAGCAGAATCAGAAGAAAAGGTACCTAAAAAAGTGACAAAAAATAAAAAAACAACAAGTGATAAGGACTAAAATTATTTTTAGATCCAGTCTGAGTCATTCAATCACCCCTGAATTGAAATTCAGACAACAATATTGTGCACTGCATGATGAAGGGCGTCTGCACACAATGCCTGTGTAAACACGTGGATCCACATACAGTGGAAGAATATTTTGTCTATTCCTGTTACAAGCAGGATCAGGATTTGGGCAGGGTAGATTTCCCCAATCTTAAGTGCACGACTCAGACAAAATACAGTACAGGTGAAATTATCCAGTATGTGGCCTCATTATTTGCTCGAATCACAGACCTTAACCAGTTCACTCCTTGCCCAGTTCACATTTTTCTATAATAAATTGTGACACCGCTTGCAGTTTTTCCAAAAACTATTGAAATTATGCCTGTAAACAGTCATATTCTGAGAACATTGATGAAAAGAATGAAATCATTCTTTCACACGAATACAATGGCCATGATAAGTAATGAACTAACCCAGATTTAGGTAACCCAGAGAAAAAAGTAATGACAGTTTCACTAGACGACCCGGAATTATTACACAGCATTCCTCTATTCAAATCACTTAGTGATGATGATTTGCTAGATATAATTAACTCCCCAGAAAATGGTATCGAGGATTATGGTCAGCGGGAAATCATCGTGCGAGAAGCCGAAGTTGGAGACTGCATGTACATCATTTTAGATGGCTTCGTCGAAGTTATTATCCGTAGTGGCTCTTCAGATCGCGAAGTAGGTATCGCGACGTTACGACCAGGCGATTTCTTTGGAGAACAATCACTCTTACCCTGTGGATCTGGCAGAAGAAATGCCAGTGTCAGGGCGCTTCATGGCGCAAAAGTTTTTCGCATCGATAAAAAATATGTACTCCTAAGTATCAAGCGTGATGATGAAGATATTGATGATTCCGATTCCGAGGATACAACCGTCATAAATGCAAAGTTTGAACCTGATGAAGTCCGTGACTTAATCATGGACATGCGCTTGTTTAAACATCTTAATAATCAGGAACTCGCAACCATCAGGGACTGGACTGAAGTTGTCTCATTTGGACCTGGTGATTTTGTCGTCAAGAAATTTCAGAAAGGCGAACATCTCTTTGTTATCCTCGATGGTACCGTTGAAGTATTCACTTTGGATGATGATGGCGAGGTCATTGTTCTTGCTGAACTAGGCGCTGGAGAATTCTTTGGGGAACAAGCACTCATGCCTGACAACAAAGGCAAACGTAATGCTTTTGTCAGGGCAAACCATAAAACACGAATGATAAAAATACCCAAGGAATATTTCAGGTTGATCCTTTCCCGAGACAAGGAGATTGAAGCCCAACTTATGGCGCTTCACGATAGCCGCTAATTGTCATTCCTGTAGCATTTGATTGTTACCTTTGTCCAGATAGATAACAATGGCATCGAACCGCCATCATTAATTGCTGACCTCATTATTCTCAAATCATTCGCTTTAACGCTGTAGCTGTTACAATATTTTTGTGAAAGCGTTAAAAATTTCAAACCTTAAAAAAACCTACCGGGGAGGCCTCCAGGCTTTAAAGGGCATAGATCTTGAAGTTGATGAAGGAGATTTCTTTGCTCTGCTTGGACCGAATGGCGCAGGCAAATCAACGACCATTGGTATCATCACATCTCTGGTAAACAAAACTGAAGGCATGATCAATGTTTTTGATCTTGACATTGATTCTCATTCTGTTGAAGCAAAATCATTAATTGGTGTAGCACCGCAGGAAGTCAATTTTTCACAATTTGAAAATCCACTCGAGATTTTACTCAACCAGGCCGGATATTACGGCATAAACCGAAAGACCGCATATGGACGCGCTGAAAAGTATCTACGCAAGCTGGGGCTATGGGGTAAACGAAATGATCCATCGCGTACATTATCAGGTGGGTTCAAACGTAGATTAATGATCGCTCGTGCCTTAGTCCATGAACCAAAATTACTGATACTTGATGAACCGACTGCCGGGGTTGATGTCGAGTTACGGCGCTCAATGTGGGATTTTCTGATTGATATAAATAAACAGGGCACCACCATTGTTTTAACAACACATTATCTGGAAGAAGCGGAAAATCTTTGTAAAAACGTAGCCATTATTGATAAAGGAAATATCATCGAGAATACCTCGGTAAGATCGCTACTATCAAAACTGGATATTGAGACATTTATTTTTGATCTAAAAGTACCCCAGACAACCCCCCCGAAAATTAGTAATTATGTTTGCCATATGCTCGATCAATCAACATTACAAATCGATATTTCCAAACAACAAGGACTTAATAACTTATTCAAACAGTTTTCTGCCCAGAACATTGAAATACTCAGCATGCGTAATAAATACAACCGGCTTGAAGAATTGTTTATTAGCCTTCTGGAAGACAACAGTACTGATAAATAAACTTGAAGCTCTTATCAATCTATTCATGAATACTAATTTATATCTAACTGCATTTAAAACCATTGTTATCAAGGAGGTAAATCGATTTGCCCGGATCTGGATTCAAACTATTTTGCCTCCTGCAGTCAGCATGACACTTTATTTCGTAATATTTGGCAACCTGATAGGACCACGAATTGGCACAATGGAAGGCTTTGATTATATCCAATATATCGCACCCGGTATTATTATGATGTCTATCATCAATAGTGCTTATGCTAATGTTGTATCGTCTTTCTTTGGGGCAAAGTTTCAACGGCACATTGAGGAAATGCTGGTTGCACCAATCCCCAATCTCGTCATACTCAGCGGTTATATCACGGGTGGGGTTGCTCGAGGCATGATGGTGGGATTTGTTGTCACACTGGTTGCGCTATTTTTTACCGAACTACATATTGAACATCCACTGATAGTTGTCTCTGTTGTACTACTCACATCGATACTTTTTTCCCTTGCAGGATTTATCAACGGCATATTTGCCAAAAAATTTGACGATATTGCCATCATCCCATCTTTCGTACTCACCCCACTCATTTATCTAGGGGGTGTTTTTTATTCCATCAATTTATTGCCTGAAATCTGGCAATTGATTTCAAGGTTTAATCCGATCTTGTACATGGTTAATGCATTTCGTTATGGCATGCTTGGTGTGTCAGATATTAACATTCAAACTGCGTTTGCAATCATAATAATATTTAATGTCGCACTTTTCAGTTTATGTCTTTATTTATTAAACAAAGGGATCGGTATTAAAAGCTAGAGGTAGGCGCTCCCTGT
>SMWN01000006.1 GCA_004356415.1 Gammaproteobacteria bacterium | reverse complement strand
CATTATCACCTACCAATGGCTTAGGCATAAAGGTCGCTGTTTTACCATAGGCGTGCGCGACATTCAGCACAACGTATTTGAGTATCATATTATCGTCAGCACGTTTTACTAATGTATTAAATTTGGTACCGATTTCAGCCTGACCAGCAGTAGCCACTTCATGATGATGCACTTCAGTGGTAACACCCATTTCTTCCAGGATCGTACACATGGCAGAACGAATGTTCTGTTGTGAATCAACGGGCGGTACCGGGAAGTAGCCGCCTTTCACGCCAGGGCGGTGACCGATATTCTTGTCTTCAGTAATAGCATCGCTGTTCCAGCAACCTTCATCTGAATCAATCTCGTAGAAAGCACTATTTAGATTATCTGACCAACGCACATCATCAAAGATAAAAAATTCTGGTTCCGGACCAAAGTATGCAGTATCGGCAATACCTGTAGATTTCAGATAAGCCTCTGCACGTTTAGCCAGAGAACGAGGATCACGTTCGTAACCTTGCATGGTAGTAGGCACCAGAACGTCACAACGGATGTTGACTGTTGAATCGTCATAGAAAGGATCCATGACTGCAGTCTCTGTATCAGGCATCAATACCATGTCAGAATCGTTGATACCCCTCCATCCGGAAATTGATGATCCATCGAACATCTTGCCGTTGTTAAAAAAATCATCATCGACAACTGAAGCAGGGATGGTGACATGTTGTTCCTTCCCCCGTGTATCAGTAAAGCGCAGATCAATAAACTTGGCCTCATTGTCTTTGATGAGCTTCATCACATTCTCTTTAGACATTATTTTCTCCTCGTCAATGTCGTGACTGATTAGCTTTTGAAAGCGGTTGTGACCCCCCTGATACTTGTGCCGCAGCCGGGCCAATTAATAATTGTTTTTAGAACCGAAGATTCTGCATTTAACATGCCAATAATTAAACATGCAAATTTAATTCTGCCAAGTGACATAGAGGTACCAGGAACCACCAGCACATCATCATGATGAACTCTGATTTTGACAGAATATAAAAAGATTAAACACTATATATCAATGACTTAATAATTCTGCACAGATTTCGATCATTCGCTGCCATTCCACGGTTTGCCATCGTCAGAATGACCATCAGCGGGTCAATATCGGGCGGTAAAGATCACGCGACCCAAATAAACGCACAAATAGGGTGCGCTTTGATATAAAATGCCCTCTATCAGTGCATTTATAAGACTCCGAACACAATTACATGGCGATCAGAGATGACTTTAATCTTGAAATGTGACAAATCTGCGCATTCTAATTGTGATTGAATCTCCTCCGGCAAAAATGCGGCGCAGAGGGAATGGTAAAAATCATCCTTCAAAACCTGAGGTTCGCCACTTGCGTAGAGGTCAACAAATTCCCTGGCAACTTGCTCTGACTCAGGGCGCATCAAATCCATGATGAAAACCCGACTTCCGGAAACACCAAATTGTTTTATGCTTTCCCATAAAACATCAGGCTCGTGTAGATGGTGTAACAAGCTATTACTCATGATCACCTCGTAGTGATCATCAGGCAAGCTGGCCCCGGGTAGCCTACCCAGTATTAGATGAATTCTGTCTTCCAGTTGTGCTTTTTGTATTGCCAGTTTCCCATGTGCTAGCATTTGGGGTGCACCATCGAGTCCATCTATTACACAATCAGGAAAAGATTGGGCAAAACGAATACTAATGTCAGCAGGCCCACAACCCAGATCAAGTATGTGACCACTTACATCTATTTCTGGGAAGGCTTCATCGAACGCTTGAATGAACATATTATGCGGCTCATCAAAATTAGCCTGCGCGTAGGCCCGTGCCTGCGCTTCATCATTCATGAGTTCAGGTTCAGTAATTCGTTGCATGCCTTGGGACACCTCTATTAATTCTGGGTAAGATAATGTTGAGATTCAAAACATTCAAGTACCATGCACAATACCTAATGCTCTCATGCTTGGCACCAGAGCAAGGCACTAAGTGATTGACCACTCAACGACACCCAGTCGTCGTGGCACTTGCATATCCGTGTTCATCGTAATAGTTGTCGAACCATGTAAGCTAAATGAATATCCTAATTCTTTTTATCTATTGATAATCAGGCCGTTGGTGCTTGGGTTAGCAAAGCAGGTGCACTATACTTTGCGGCCTTTTTCCTACACACAAACATGAAGCAGGCGCAGGATAGATCCAGAACGTACACTGGGCGGAAAGCAAACAGAGATATTTTTACATGACAGATTATAAATTAACGCACCTCAAACAGCTCGAAGCCGAAAGCATTTATATCATTCGTGAAGTCGCCGCTGAATTTGACAAACCTGTGATGCTTTATTCGATCGGCAAGGACTCGACTGTCATGCTGCATCTTGCCTTGAAGGCCTTCTATCCGGGGAAGTTACCATTTCCCCTGATGCACATAGACACCACCTGGAAATTTCGTGAAATGATTGAGTTTCGCGATCAGCAAATGAAAAAGCTTGGGCTGGATCTGATTGTTTACATCAACCAGGAAGGTGTTGATGCCGGCATCGGCCCTTTTACACATGGCAGCCAGAAACACACTGACATCATGAAAACCCAGGCCTTGAAACAGGCACTCAACAAATATCAATTTGACGCAGCCTTTGGTGGTGCCCGTCGCGATGAAGAAAAATCCAGAGCCAAGGAACGTGTGTATTCTTTCAGAGACAGGAATCATCGCTGGGACCCCAAAAATCAGCGTCCGGAATTATGGAACTTGTACAATGGAAGGATTAATAAAGGGGAAAGTATTCGTGTATTCCCACTATCCAACTGGACCGAACTGGACATCTGGCAGTATATCCATCTGAACAAAATCGACATTGTTCCCTTGTATTACGCCAAACCACGCCCTGTGGTTAACTATGAAGGTATAGACATTATGGTAGATGATGATCGTATGCCGTTAGCAGAAGGTCAGGAACCGGAAATGAAGACAGTACGTTTTAGAACGCTGGGTTGCTACCCACTCACGGGGGCAGTGGAATCCGAGGCCACCACATTACCTGAAATTATTCAGGAGATGTTGCTTACCACCACCTCAGAACGTCAGGGACGTCTGATCGACAGTGATCAATCAGGCTCGATGGAAAAGAAAAAACGCGAAGGTTATTTCTAAAAATATTTATTCAAGATTATTTATCTGGTCATTATATTCATGTCACATCAATCCGACTTAATCAGCACAGACATCGATGCCTATCTCGCACAGCACGAGCGAAAAGAGCTATTAAAATTGCTCACCTGCGGCAGCGTTGACGATGGCAAAAGTACCCTGATCGGGCGCTTGTTACATGATTCAAAATTGATCTACGAAGATCAATTGGAAGCGATTAAAGCTGACAGTATCAAATCAGGAACGACGGAAGGTGAATTTGATTTATCTCTGCTGGTAGATGGTTTACAGGCAGAAAGAGAACAAGGCATCACTATCGATGTAGCGTACCGTTATTTCTCCACCGCCAAACGTAAATTCATTATTGCCGATACGCCCGGCCACGAACAATACACACGCAACATGGCGACGGGCGCATCAACCTGTGATCTGGCGATCATCCTGATCGATGCCCGCCATGGGATATTAACTCAAACCAGACGCCATAGCTTTATTACCTCTTTACTGGGTATCAAACATGTCATCGTTGCCATTAATAAAATGGATCTGGTGGATTTCGACAAGGATGTGTATGACAGGATTCAGCAGGATTATCTCGATTTCGCCCAAAATTTGGAACAGACTGATTGTCGATTTATCCCGATATCAGCTCTGCATGGCGATAACGTCGTCAACATCAGTGACAAGACTCCCTGGTATTCCGGGGATGCATTAATGACTATTTTAGAGAACATAGAAATTGCCGCCGATCACAATTACGTAGATCTGCGTTTCCCGGTGCAATATGTTAATCGACCCAATCTGAACTTCCGCGGTTATTGTGGCACATTAGCCTCCGGTGTTGTTCATAAAGGCGATATCGTCACTGCACTTCCTTCCGGAAAAACCAGCAAAATAAAATCCATCGTCACTTATGATGAAGAATTGGAGCAGGCTTTCACGCCAATGGCTATCACACTAACGCTGGAAGATGAAATCGATATCAGTCGTGGGGACATTTTGGTTCACACCGATAATATGCCTTCCGTGCAGGACAAGTTTGAAGCCACTGTCGTATGGATGATAGACAAGCCAATGTTCCCCGGCACACAATACGATTTCAAACACACAAACAAGAATGTCAGTGGTCACATCTCAACGCTGAAATACAAGATTGATGTGAACACCCTGAAAGAGGAACTGTCCCCATCATTGCAGTTAAATGAAATCGGACGTTGTGAAATTCACCTGGATCAGGCAATTTGTTTTGACAGTTACAAGATGAATCGCAACACGGGGACATTCATTATTGTGGACCGGCTCAGTAATGTCACCATCGGTGCGGGCATGATTGTCGATGCCCAAAAAGATGATCAGAAAGAAGAAACAACAAGGGCAGCATATCAACACCGAGATTCTGTTAGTCATGTCACCAGAGAAGAAAGAGCTGCACGTTATGGACAGAAGCCGGTTACCGTGCTGTTTATTGGATTATCCGGTTCAGGTAAAACCACACTGGCACATGCACTGGAACGCCGCCTGTTCGATATGGGGAGAGTCAGCACAGTACTCGATGGTAAGGCCATGCGTCTCGGAATTAGTAAAGATCTGGCACACGATAAGGAAGGTCGTGTAGAGAACCTGCGCCGTAGTGTTTACATCGCAAAACACCTAAATGACTCAGGTTTGATATGTTGTGGCGCTTTTGTCGCACCAGATCAGGAATCACGCGAACACGCACTGGAAACCATTGGCAAGGATAATTGTTTTATTGTCTACCTGAATCCGCCACTGGAAATTTGTAAACAAAGAGATCCCAGTGGTCTTTATGCTGCAGAAGAAAACGTTGAGACAGGGACTTTGCCAGGCGTTTCGTTCCCCTATGAAGCACCGGAGAATGCTGATCTGGTTTTGGCTACGGATCAAGACTCTATTGATGCATGTACTGAGAAGGTGGTTGAGATGTTGAGGGAGAAGGAAGTAATTTAGATCCTTTAGCTGTTAATCATCCTCTAAGTTGTTACTAACTGTTAAGTAATATTTCGCCTTTGACCGGCGAGTACCTTCTTTTTGCATGCCCAAAAAGAAGGTACTCGCCGTGCAGGGCAAAAACAATTATTAAAAAACACAATTGAACCAAGCAGAACTAAAAACTAATCAACCAGGTAACAAACTCTCCCCCTTAAACAAATCCTCAACCGTCTCCCTCTTCCTAATCTCAAAAACCTCATCTCCATCCACCATCACTTCACATACTTTCGGACGTGAATTGTATGTCGATGCCATGGTAAACCCATAGGCACCTACTGATAACACGGCCAATAAATCTCCCTGTTGTAAAGTCAATTGTCGTTCTTTACCCAGAAAATCTCCGGTTTCACAAATTGGTCCGACGATATCGTATTGTTTTTCAGCTTCAACTTTTTGTTCTGTCAAAGGTAAAATATCATGCCAAGCACTGTATAAGGAAGGCCGCAACAAATCATTCATGGCAGCATCGACGACAGCAAAATTTCGCTTTGCTGTTTCCTTCAAAAATTCAAGCTGTGTTAGCAACACCCCCGCATTGCCGACAATACTTCGACCAGGCTCAAGGATTAGCTCATATGTCGTACCTGCAAATTTTTTACATACACACTCCGCATACTCCTGTGCTGATGGAGGGTTTTCATCCTGGTAACGAATACCTAAACCACCGCCTATATTAATATGCTGGAATACAATCCCCGCTGCCTCAATTTTCTGTACAATTTCCAATAAACGGTCAAGTGCATCCATGAAAGGGGCCATACCAATAATTTGTGATCCAATATGGCAATCGATACCAACTACATTAAGATGTGCCAT
>SMWN01000049.1 GCA_004356415.1 Gammaproteobacteria bacterium | reverse complement strand
ACGTATTCCCGATCATACTTTACTGGATCGTTATGTGGCTCAATGATGATCGGACCATAATGACCAGATTGTTCCTGAACACCTGAATGACTGTGATACCAATAAGTCCCTGCCTGCTTTACTGGAAATTTATAAACGAAGGTTTCACCTGGCTTTATTCCTGGAAAAGTAACACCAGGCACGCCATCCATCTGGAAAGGCAATAAAATACCGTGCCAATGAATTGAAGTATCCTCATCAAGATGGTTGGTAACACGTAGGGTAAGTTCATCGCCCTCACGCCATCTTAATAATGGCGCAGGCAATTGGTTGTTTATAAGAATTGCATTACCCACTTTATTATCAATAACTGGGGACGATCGTGAAATCGTTAAATCAAAAATATTTCCCGCTATTGCCTGAATACCTTTCGTATTATTCGCCAACCCTGTTTTTGCCCATGCAGGTAGAGAGAGCTGAAAAGCTAAGGCTCCATTTACAATGGAGGCTATTCGAATAAAGTCTCGTCGTGTTAATGCCATGTGTCTTTGTCTATAAAGGTTTCCATATAGTTCAATATAATATACTATATAGGGGTATATAGTACATGGTCAATAGTCATTATGAATCACGAAAAAACTGCTATTACAAAGCGATTAAATAAGATTGAAGGTCAGGTTAGAGGGATCAATCGAATGATTGTAGAAGAGCGATATTGTATAGATATTCTTCAACAAATGCAGGCGATTAAGTCGGCTTTATCAAAGGTCGAAGATGCAATTTTAAAAGACCATGCGGCATATTGTGTGGAATCAGCATTAGAATCAGGCGACATCAAGGAACAGCGAAAGAAATTTGGCGAACTCGTAGATTTATTTAGCCGAATGAAACGTTAATACCAATTGTATATCTGAATTTTTTCTGTGAGTCCTTACTCCCCCGATCTTTTGTAACATCTGACCGTCTGCTTTCCAGGGTGATTTCAGCCGGTCTTTATCTTTTAAATGAATTACGCTGATTTTGTTCGTTTTGTAATTTCTGAAAACTTTCCCAGCGACGTTGATCTAGCTCGCCAGCATTTAATGCTGTTTTGATTGCACAACCTTTCTCTGTTTGATGTTGGCAGTTTTTGAATTTGCAGTAACCAAGGTATTGAAGAACATCTTCAAAGGTATCTTCAATCCCTGTTTTACTTTCACTGAGTTGTAACTCTCTGATTCCTGGCGTGTCGATGAGTATGCCACCATCATGCAATAAATGTAGAGAGCGTGAGGTGGTCGTATGTATGCCTTTGCCGTGTTCTTCGCTGATTTCTGCCGTTAATTGATCAGCATTTGTCAGGTTGTTGATCAATGTGGATTTTCCAACGCCGGAGGAACCGACTAGTGCAATGGTATGGCCTTCAGTACAAAGTGTTTTAAGGCCAGCCAAACTTGACTTGTCTTTGGCATTTACACATTCAACACGAAGTTCATTTTGTAATTTCAATGCTTTATTTTTATATGAGTCAACATCATCTGTCAGATCCATTTTAGTCAGAACAATTACCGGTTGAATCCTGGCTTCTGCAGCTAGTGCCAGATAACGTTCGATACGCGAGGCATTAAAGTCTTGATTACAGGAGGTGACAATAAACAGGGTATCGACATTCGCAGCAATCAGTTGATCATGTTTCCGCTGTCCTGCAGCTTTACGGATAAGGACTGTTTCTCGTTCAAATATGCGTAGCGGGCGCTCACCTTCATTGGGTATCAGTATCCAGTCACCAACTGCCATATTTTTCGGGTCACTGAATACGCCTATCTCAAAGGTTGCTATTCCTTTATTGCTCCAGACAATACAGCGACTACGGTGGATTTGCGCGATGCGGGCGGGATAGCAAATGTTTTCTTCATCTGGAGCTATTTGTTGCTGGAAGCAGGACTTCCAGCCCAATTGCGGCAGATTAAAAATCATGTTGTTTACTAAAGCCTGATCTTAAGATGGTGAAGCCCCTGACTGTTATAAGTATTGATGATAGTAAGCTTTTATGAGTTTTTTAAGCAAATCTTGTCAACCATTTTAATACTGGTGCGTTATTGATGTGTAACTCAAACAATACATTGGAGAATAGTATGAAAAACAATACATTAATAACAAATCTTGCATCAAGCGTGATCATCGGCATGTTTGCGATACCGGCACTTGCTGAAGATCGGGGTGACAGGATTGATGAACGGCTTGATAACAAAGGCGAAAGAATCGATGAACGCCTGGATAACAGGGGTGACCGTATTGAAGATCGTTTTGATGCACGGGCTGAACGGGCTAGTGATGCTGGCAGGGATAAACTAGCAGAAAGATTAGAGAAAAGGGGTGATCGTATCAATGAACGCCTGGATAACAAAGGGGATCGTATTGAAGATCGCCTGAATAATAAAGGGGATCGAATCGATGATCGACTTGAACGAAGAGAGGAACGACACGAACATTTTGCCAATCTATTTGATGAGGAAAAACAGGCATTCAGGGAAAAGAGACAGGAGCATAGTGACAATTTAGCGGATGGACGTGAGAATCATTTAGATAATAAGGGCGATCGCATTGATCGTCGTCTGGATAATAAAGGAGATCGTATCGAAGATCGTTTTGACAGACGTGCTGATAATGTACGAGATGCTGGGCATGAGAGAGTTGGTGATCGATTAGAGCGCAGAGGAGATCATGCCGATCAACGTCTGGATAGAAAGGGCGATCGAATCAATCATAATCTGGACAGAAAGGGTAATCGCGTTGCCAGAACAAATAGGTAATTAACTATTTAGAAAATTAACTACGAGATAGCGCACTGTAAGATAGTATTATTCATTGGTGCGCTATCTGTTGAAAAAGCAGCCTAACAGAAATGAGAAAAATATCATGAAACTCAGTCTTTTCAAAATGACCTTGGCAAAAATGTCTCTAGCAGGAATGACATTGGTGGCAAGCCTTGTTTTGGCGCTTTCCCCCTCGCCTCTATTAGCTGGAGAGGGGAATGCCGTTGACAGTGACAGGCGGCAGGAAATCAGACAGGAGAGACTGAACGATTTTACAGATGCGGAAAAGGCTGAATTCAGGGCATTCCGCGAGGAGATGCGCGAGAAAACCAAAAATATGACGCCGGAGGAGAGAAGGGCGTATAGACAGGAACGTACCTCTGAAAGAATGAAAGACATGTCTCCTGAGCAGAGAGAAAAAATTCAGGCACGTATGAAAGAGCGCAAACAGATACGCCAGAAGGAGATGCACGAGAAAATTAAAGATATGTCTGCAGATGAAAGAAAGGTATTGATACAGGAGCGTATGGCCAAAAGGATGAAGTATATGTCACCTGAAGAAAGGGAAAAATTTCAGGCTCGCATGGATAGACGCAGGCTGATGCATGAAAAATTAAAAGGGATGAGTCCAGAGGAAAGAAAGGCATTCAGAGAAAAGCGTATTGAAGAGAAGATGCAAGGTATGACACCTGGACAGCGAGACGAATTCAGACGTCACTTAGAGCAGCGGGGAATCAGCCGAGATGTAAGGCGAGATGTAGAGCGAGATACGGGGCGTGGTGAAAGGACCGGAACCAGGCAAGAAAGATAGTCTACCTGGATAGTTTAAGCCAGTTAAAAATATCAGGAGAAATACACTGGAACGTAATCTGGAATTAGAAGGTTTTTTTGTTAGAGTTGAAAAGCGCGCTTTCCGACTAGCAGAGATTTCAACTGGCAACAGGGACGATGCACTGGATATATTGCAAGATTCCATGTGCAAATTGGTGGATAAATATGCAAAGCGCAATCCGGATGAATGGGAGCCGCTGTTCCACACTATTTTGCAACGTATGATAGTTGACTGGTATAGACGTCATGCGGTGAGAGAAAGGTTTCGTGGATGGTTTGGGAGTAATCATAAAAATGATGAAAGTGAAGATCCCATGCAGAATGTGAAGGATGTTTACGGCAAGACACCGGAACAGGAAGTGCAATCGGACAGACGTATTGCTATAATTGACAGGGTGATTCGAGGATTACCCTTACGTCAGCAACAGGTGTTTTTGTTGAGGGCGTTGGAAGGATTCGATGTTAAGCAGACAGCGCGAATTATGAAGTGTTCAGATGGAAGTGTTAAGACGCATTATTCCAGAGCAGTGCATGTCTTACGTGAGAAGTTGGGAGATGGTTGCTTATGACTATTCAAGATAAAGATAAACAATTCGTTGATTTGATAAAATCAGAGTTGAATGAAAGTGTGCAGAATATCAACGCGCGTGATTTGTCAGCGATTACTCAGTCACGTAATAAGGCGTTGTATGAAAGAATAGAAAATAAATCTGGATGGATTTTCATTTCTGCAGGTGCATTTGTAACGGTATGTCTCGCGCTAGTCGTAGTCAGCTTTATGCAAGTTACCCCCGATGGACAAAATCTGACCCAGGAAAGTTTAGCCCAGGAGAATCTGACCCAGGAAAGTGTAGAACTGGTTTCTGGACTTAAAGAGATAGATTACTATGAAGATCCAGATATTTATGAAGAGCTTAAGTTTCATGAATGGCTCGATGCTTATGAATCATCAGGCTGATGTTGCTGAATTAGTCCCCTGTTTTATGTGACTCTTTTGCCAGCATTCGTGCAAATTGTTTTATCTGCATATCGTAAAGAACAAGTTCCCCTCCTGTTTTAATAGCCGCCAGTGAAATTCTGGCAATTAATAGCAACAATAACAAAGCAATTATCCAAGCAAAGAAATAAGAAACTCGAATATTTCCTGTGCCTACAGGAGAAAGACTTTTTTCGGTTTCAGTGTACTGTTTCACGCCATTCTCTGAGTCACTCCCTACAATCAGACTATCTCTGATTGGTGCCAATGTTTTATCAATATTTGAACCTTTTTCGATGGCGACTGCAAAGCGTTCGATTTTTTCGGGATTTGCATACAGATCTTGCGCTGTTAATAAAACCTGAATAGCGACCCAAAGGCCAGCGAGCAGGAGAAAAAATCCTAGTATCCTGACAAGGAAACTCATGATGTTTCTACCAGCGTCATCTAATGTGTTTTCATTCATGATTTTAACTCCTACCAAGAGAATCCTTTATACTCGTTTTTATTATTGT
>SMWN01000048.1 GCA_004356415.1 Gammaproteobacteria bacterium | reverse complement strand
TTTGTTGAATGCTCGTGCATAACGTTCATCGTCCATATTTGCCTGTAAATCTGAACGCACCTCAAATTCCTGTGTGCTTGTTTTTGATGTAACTAACTCTGTATTTGTCTGAAACAGATCGAGTAGTTCATCCCATTCATCAAATGTTCTTTCGTCTTTTCCGTATCCTGTGAGCCATGTCCTGCGTTGTTGATGATCTGTGACGACAGCCCAATCATAAATACCGATGGCCATCTCTGGCATGGTAATATCATGCTTAGATGTGTCAGGTATTTTTTCAATTCTGCGCCCAAGATCATAGGCAAAATAACCCAATGCACCTCCGGCAAAAGGAACTGTAGAGAGTTTATTCTCATTCTCACCAAGCAATGTCTTCACTAAGGAAAATGGATCGTCTGAAGAATGCTCATTCTTTCCATTTGCATAAACTATTTCTGTTTCATCCGCAAAGGTCTTCAATGTGATGTAGGGACGCGCAGCAATAATATCGTATCGCCCGAGGTCAATGTACGGATAGCCGCTATCCAGGAAGATACTCCAATGTTCATTTGCAAGGGGCGTAAATAGAAGCGAAGAATCGCGACGATATGGCAACTCCGTCAATCTAAACGTCAACTGGCAACCCTCGCAATCTGTGCGACTGAAACCGCAGCAGCGCAACTCAGCACTCTTTGTTCATCTTCTTTGGGATAAGTAAGGAAATCAGTAAAGTCGATATAGCGTAAGTTATTCCTTGAGGCCAGCTTGCACACCAGAAAACGACCTGCGCCTGCACCAACTAAACAGCTTATTTTTTTTAGATCAGGTCGTGACAATATTTTCAGAAGTGATCCATTGATTCTTTCCAGTTGAGAACCTGCTACATGCTCAGCCATGTCTTTAACGTGGGGAATATCATTTTCATCCTGAAGATCCAATCCAACCATCCTTGCCAACCTTCTCGCACTATCACACTTTGTTTTACCTGCACCATCTGCTGCTAACATCATGTCATCTTGTTCATTCAACTCATCCGTTAATCGATAGATATCAGCCATTGTTGAAAAATTCTCTGCGGCAATATTTTGCCATTGACCATCACAAAACATTTCATTCACAACAGCCATGACAGGTGTTCTGATGATACCGGTATAAACAAGCTCATTATGACGTAGCCTTTCATGATCAGTGTTACCAATATTGGCCAGTTTTCCTGATGCAAACGGGATAATGTCCGTTGTCGTACTACCAATATCAATCAATACACCATCATCTAAATGTTGTGCGACAAAACTGGCTGTCGCGTGCCAGTTTGCTGATGCGATATCAGCGATATGGAAATTTACCTTATTGGCCTGTATTAAACCGCTTTTGCCAGCATACAAATAATAGGGATCGTTTTCGAACTGATCGGCAAGAAACTTGGTTAACTCCTTCACGCCCGTGTGCCTGTCCTTGAAAATATCAGCCAGCTCCGCTGTCATTGTAATTGTGTGTGTCACAGAATCTACCGAATCTTCTGTTATTTGTTTACGCATTTTTGACATTGCCTTTTCCAGACTGGCTAAACCTTCCCATAAAGGTGTTGCCAATTGAGCCGCAAACATCACACCGCCATCAGGATCAATCGATGCTACCTTTAAATGTGCACCACCAATATCCCAGCCAATATAAGTATTAAACGACATTTGCTCCTTCCAACAACAAACTCACAGGTAAAAATTGTTTTTTATGAACTTCAGGAATAATTCCATTTTGCCAGATGGACAAAATTAATGCTGCAGGATTTAAAGATAAAGATTGTCTCAGCCCCACATAGGAAGTCGTCAATCGGGGATTTATCTCTACAACGACAGGCCCAGACTCAGACCCAACCCCATCTTCAGGCACTATCAAATCAACTCCAATGTAACCAAACAGACCTGTATCGGCTATGGCAATTTTCTGAGCTATCTTATTAAACGGTATCCACTGTCCCTGCATGCCATTAACAATAAGTTCTGTTAATTCGCCTTTGCCATTATTGAAACAAAATTGCTGCTCATTGCATGCTAACAATTGCGCTTCCCCCTGGTAACAAATCATTGAAAGACTTGCTGGAATGCCTGGTAAATATTTTTGAATCACAAAATGTTCAACGCTAATTGAATCTTTTAATTGTTTTAAATCTTCTCTATTAGCACAGAAATAACAATCTTCTGCGCCAACGCCATCATCTGGCTTAATCACCCAACCACACTCACTCTCTGGGATTGTTTCATCTTTGAATAACACAGTTTCAATACATAAAATATCGTTTTTATTCAATAACTTAGATGTCTGTAATTTGCTACTTGCTGATTTCACTGATTCTGATGAACACCCCAACACGTGACAGCCAGATTGCTCAGCCATTAACGTCAAATCAAACAAAACATCATCACTCTCAGGTGCAATAATCCAGACTGCATCCGCGTCATTCATGCAAGATTGCCAAACATGGTAGATGTCGCCTTTTATCGTGACCGATTCAACCGGCAACAATATAGGGTCAAGACGTTTGTCACGTGTCGTAATGATGTCTGTAAAACCAGAATCCAGAAGATCAATCAGTAGTGCATCAAGCATCATGTCGCCTTCTCTGACTAAATTATAAGGCAACTCTTTGTCTTGAAGACCGCCACCCGTGATAAACTCACAAATAAATAAACGCATGATTTACTGTAATGGAAATTATTCCTGTCATTGATATTCGCCGAGGTCAGGTTGTCCACGCTGTCAAAGGCCAGCGCCAAAACTATCGTCCATTGCAAACATCTCTTTGTGAAAGTAATTCTCCGGAAGATATTGTACAGGCCTTTATTAGCTCCTACCCATTTAAAACAATTTATATTGCTGATCTTGATGCCATTGAAGGACAATCAGATAACGACCAGATAATCGAACAGTTACACGATAAATTTCAGTCAGTGACTTTCTGGGTTGATCAAGGCATAACCTCGACAGTCAAATTCAAGGACCTCTTGTTAAGACAACATGTGATTGGCAGTGAAACAAACATTTCTCCTGACATACTGAATGAGATCATCATAAGTTCACCGGATATTATCCTATCATTGGATTTTCAGGCGAATACATTTCTGGGAGATCGTAATTTGTTACAAAAAACAGGTCTATGGCCAGGTAGAATTATTATTATGAGTCTTGCACGTGTTGGCGCAGATAATGGACCAGATTATAAACTCATTTCCAGTCTAAAAAAAACCGCTGGTGACAGAAAGATTTACGTCGCGGGCGGCGTACGCCATGAGACTGATTTAAACTTATTAAATGATATGGGTATTGATGGGGTGCTCATTGCAACTGCGTTACATACAGAACGAATAACAAACGGAATACTAAATAAATTCATAAAAAAAAATGCCCCGTAAAACGGGGCATTTAATAATAATGCTTTGCTAAAAAACAGCTTAGTATTATTATTACTACATATTAGTCGTGTGCAGCGAAAGGATGACCCGCAGAACCACGTTTGCTCAATACTTCAGAAGCTTTTGGCTCACCAGACACAGCACGTTTGATTGAAAGCTTGGTAGCTTCGTAGTTATAGTCCTGGATTTTAGTGTCGTCATCAGCTTCCCAATGAATGAACACACCTACGCAGATAAAAATATCATCAGCTTCATCAGCAGGGATGGTACCATCTTCAACACAATCCATCACGGCCATAGCGACAGCACGCTGTGCAGGACCGAACATTTGAACAGCCTGTTTTGCCCCCTTGATGGTTACCTTGTTAAAGAGAATTGTATTAGGCTTACATGCCAGATTTGGAGCAACAACCGCCATCAGCGCATTGCACCCCTCTTTTTGGTTTGTTAGTGCATTGCAGAATGCTGATTCTGCAGCACTATTGCGTGGTCCTATTATCAAGTCGACATGGGCAACTTCGTTACCATCGCCCACCAATGCTTCACCAAGTAAAACTTTATCAATGACTGCCATTTTATTATCTCCTCCAGCTAGAAAGCCAAACAGTTTCCCGAATAGTGACATAGCCTGTTTTCCTATCTAGTAGTTTAAAAAAATGGGGAGTTCATCCCCGACCAAATGAGCCGACGCACAGGTAGAAAGATAAAATATCTGTGCGCCAACAATTCTAATAATCCTAAAATTCTGCTTTCATCAGATGGAATACTAATAGGCTCGCCGCAGTTAAATCTGCACTGGTCCCCGGATTAGCTCCCTTTTCTTTCAGTTCCCCATCAAACTTCATCAGCATTTCTGTGCCATCTTCTGGGCTATCATTTCTTTGAAATGCTCTCGCAATGGGAACTGCATTTATTTTTATTTGCTCTGCTACTTCCAGACCGAATTTCCGCCTGATATGTGAATCAGGGAATTCAGCCATAAACCTCATATAGCAGGCTACGACTGCCCATTCTACACTATTCCAACGAACTGCAAAATCTTCTATGCATTTACATCCCATAGAAAATATATCAATAAAATCTGTAACATATTGTTTCGCAACAGAATCCCTGTTTTTGGCTTCCATCATCGCCTGTTGAATGGTAATACCGTCCTCCAATTTCTTATTCACGTCGTATTTTTTGCTCTCTCCGAGTCCACCTGGATTTGCATGGCCAATGGCTTCAAATATACAAGCTACATCTTTTGCATCCAGTCCGCGCAACACAACGCCTAAATTTGATTGAAACGAGGATTTCCCAAGCTCCGCTGCCCTAAGCAGTGGAGCAAATAACAACAACATACCCAGATTGGTGTTGCAACCGACTCCGGAAATTGTCGCTCTTACACTCTCAAGCACACGTTCCCCAACCGATAATGCTGGATCACACAGTATCGGTATGGTTAATTCCGCACTTCTGACGAAATCATCCACTGTCATGTCGTGACCTTCAGAATAACGACTGACATTCCCAGGTTTTAGTGCATTCACCTCGGTGATAAAACTACTCATAACAGCATCCTGTAAACTGGACGCCTGGGACTGGCTTATCATTGTTTTACTTATTACTCAGGCTATTTGTTTAGGCCATTGGTAGTTATTGTTCAGGGCAGAACAGTCAGTAAATCACTACGACTGAGTCGATTGACCATATCGTTGATTAAGCTTGAGGCGATATTGAAATCTGTGACCTTCTGCAGCCCCCACCATGCAGGTATGCTATTTACTTCAATGACTTGCAACCGCCCATTTGTATCAGGAATTAAATCAACACCACCATAATCAATGCCGACGGCTTTAACGGCGGCCTCTGACAGTTGACATAATTCTACATCCAGCTTCAGGGGTTCACATTGGGCGCCCTGGGCACGATTGGTGATCCACGATTTGCTACGCCGTGTCATGGCAGCAATCGCCTTGCCATTAATGACAAAGACTCTGATATCAAATGAGTCTTTATCCCCACAGTCTATAAAGGACTGCAAATAATAAACACCGGCGAAATTTTCATCATGAATCAGCCCGGTATCACTATCAAGTAAATGTACACCGATACCCTGTGAACCAAATAATGGCTTAATCACCAGTTTTTTCCCCTGCTCGCACTCCTGCCGATAAATGAATTCGGCTTTTTCATTTGATTCACAAACCCATGTTTCTGGAGTGGGTAATCCGGCTT
>SMWN01000047.1 GCA_004356415.1 Gammaproteobacteria bacterium | reverse complement strand
TTCATCACGTAAATCTGGTATCGTTCGTTTTCGGTCAGTTGTTTATAGTTCATTGTGCATTTTCCTTTGGTGAGAAAAATGGCGAACTATATCAGCTGGCCACTTTTATCAGGAATTGCACTTATTATCCGAAACCACCCTCAATTGTTTTCGCAATATTTTCCATAATAATGAGACTTGTTGTCTGATCATCTACAATAAACACAGTGCTCTGCGTTGTTTGAAGTTCAGTATAGTTATCACCTGAGTTCATTTTATTGTTCCCGATTTCAAATATATTATTAGTGAGTTGTCTTTATGTAGTAGTTAGTGCTTCTTAATAAGGACATAGACAGCGCCTGTGCCACCATCATTTGGTGGCGCTGAGCAGAATGCCAATATCGAATCATATTTCTGTAACCATTTATTCAGTTTATTTTTTAAAACAGGTATTTTATTTACCGAACCGTGACCTTTACCGTGAATAATTCTAATACAACGACGGTTTGTTGACTGACAATGGGAAAGAAAACCATCTAATTCTTTTTTAGCAATACTGACGGTCATGCCATGCAGATCAAGTTCGGACTCTATTGCATATTGGCCGCGACGTAGTTTTCGCATGACTTGTTGTTGCACACCTTCTCTTCTGAAAAATAATTCGTCGCCGATCTCTACATCCGGGATATCAAACGGATCATCAGCCATTTTATTTAATGCATCTTGCTGACTGAGGATTGTTTGATTTGGGACAGGGAGAGGCTTAGGTGTAACTAAGTTAACACCATCGTGTTCCATCTTATCTATTTCACCTATTGCTTGACGGAATAGCTCGCTATCTTGCCTGGAGATGTCTTTAGTTTTTGCCATAACTGCCCACAGCACTGTAAAGATAGCGCTAGTCTATACCAGACTGGAGGATAAAGGGAGTATTTTAATAAAAATATTGAATGAAATAAAGTACTTAAAGAATATAACGCATCTAATTCATCAAGTAATCCAGTTACGCGCGTTATAAAAAATTCTCATCCAGGGCCCATTTTCGGCAGCCCAGTCATCGGGCAACCATGAATATTGTTTTTTCAAAAATGCCCTTTCCGGATGTGGCATCATAATAGTGAAACGCCCATCGTTTGTTGTAAAACCCGTCTGACCCTTGGGGGAACCATTGGGGTTTTTTGGATACATTTCAGTCACGTCACCCGCGTGATCGACATATTGTACTGTTGCAATAGCATTATCTGCAGATTGCTCATTCAGATGTTCAACTTGCCCTTCACCATGAGCTACAACAATTGGTAGTCGGGAACCATGCATGCCGGTAAAGAATACGGAAGGGGAATCGAGTACTTCCACCATCACTAGACGTGCTTCAAACTGTTCAGACACATTACGACTGAAGACAGGCCAGTGTTCTGCACCAGGAATGATATCTTTTATGTGAGAGAACATCTGACAACCATTGCATACTCCCAGGCCGAAGGTATCTTGTCTTTCAAAAAACACCTGAAATGCATTGCGTGCTGTATCGTTGAATAAAATAGAGTTTGCCCAGCCTCTGCCTGCACCCAGAACATCACCATAGGAGAAACCCCCACAGGCGACCAGTCCTTTAAACGAATTAAGAGATAATTCGTCTGTAATAATGTCACTCATATGTATATCAATGCATTCAAATTCAGCACGATGAAATGCTGCAGCCATTTCAATATGACCATTAACCCCCTGTTCACGCAGAATAGCCATTCTGGGTTTAACCCCGTTATTCACGTATGGCGCATGGATTTTTTCATCTGCATCGAAAGTAATTTCTGCAAACAGGCCTGTATCGTCCCTGTCAAGCAGTCGATCATATTCCTGTCTGGCAGAGACAGGGTTGTCTCTTATAGATTGTATCTTGTATGTTGTTTCTGACCATGAACGATGCAAAGAAAATATATCTTCCACGAAAATGGTTTTGTTATTATCAATAATATTTAATTGGCAATCCTGATTCAGCGTACCAATATCATGAATATGATCTTGCAGAGATTCAGCATCTTTAAATAGATCATAAACTTGATCCAAATCTTCTGTTCGTATTTGTATGATGGCACCCAATTCTTCATTGAATAGAGCGGGGATCGTATCGCCTGCGAAATCCAGATTGAGATCTAACCCTGATCGTGATGCAAATGCCATCTCACACAGACTGGTAAACAATCCACCATCAGAGCGATCGTGATATGCCAGGATGATGTTCATTTCATTCAACAACTGAATCGATCTGAAAAACACTTTAAGGTCATGAACACTTTCAACATCGGGTGTTTCCCCGGCGATACTTTGATAAACCTGTGTCAAACAGGAACCGCCCAAACGATTTTTACCGAGACCTAGATCGATGAGTAACAGTCGTGTCTCACCTTTGTTCGTTTTAAGTTCAGGCGTGAGTGATTGACGAACATCAATGACAGGTGAAAATGCCGATATTATCAATGAAAGTGGCGAAGTGACCTGTTTTTGTGAATGCGTGCCGGAATCTTGATCTGACCACACCGTGTTCATCGACAGGGAATCTTTACCAACAGGAATGCATATCCCGAGACTCTGGCATAGTTCACTGACTGCCTGAACCGTGTGGAAGAGTTTTGCATCTTCATCGCCTTGTCCGCAAGCTGCCATCCAGTTGGCAGAAAAAACGATATCTTCCATGCCGAGAATTCTTGCAGCTGCGATATTTGTCAGCGCCTCACCAATGGCCATTCGTCCGGAAGCGGGGGCATCGATTAATGCAATTGGCGCACGTTCACCAATGGACATTGCTTCTCCTGTATAGGAATCAAATGCGCTGGATGTGACGGCGCAATCTGCAACAGGCGTCTGCCATGGTCCAACCATTTGATCACGAGTAACCAGACCGGAGATAGTACGATCACCGATGGTGATTAGAAAATGTTTATCTGCAACGGCAGGTAAATGCAAAATGCGATGTATCGCATCCTCCAGTACTATGTCATCGGTTTTGAATTCAGTATCGATATGCTCATCTGTATGAACTTCTCTTTGCACACGTGGCAACTTGCCAAACAATATGGATAAGGGTAAATCGACTGCCTTGTTGTGAAACAATTCATCATTCAGAATGAGTTGGTCTTCCTTGGTCGCCTCGCCAAGGACAGCGAAAGGTGCCCGTTCACGTTCACAAAGACGATTGAAGAGTGCGATGGCATCAGGGGCAATGGCGAGCACATAACGTTCCTGAGATTCATTGCACCAGACAGCCATGGGTGACATGCCAGGCTCATCATTCGGAATCTTGCGTAATTCAAATGTTGCACCTCGGCCACTGTCATTGACCAGTTCCGGGAGTGCATTTGACAAGCCACCTGCACCGACATCGTGTATTGATACAATAGGATTTGACTCTTTCAATGCCCAACAGGCATCAATCACCTCCTGACAGCGACGTTCCATCTCTGGGTTATCTCTCTGCACAGAAGCGAAATCAAGATCTTCTATGCTCTCACCTGATGTCATGGACGATGCGGCACCGCCCCCCAGTCCGATAAGCATGGCCGGACCACCAAGGACAATGAGTTTTGCACCGACAGGGATGTTGCCTTTTTTAACATGAACATCCCGTATCATGCCGTAACCGCCGGCGAGCATAATAGGTTTATGGTAGCCACGAATGATATGACTCTCTTTTTCTTGTTGTTCATAGCTGCGGAAATAGCCGGCCAGAGCTGGTCGGCCAAACTCATTATTGAAAGATGCCGCACCGATGGGACCTTCCAGCATAATATCCAGAGCAGAAACAAGTCGATCAGGTTTGCCATGATCGACTTCCCAGGCCTGAAGAAAATCAGGGATTTTAAGATTTGATACGGAAAACCCGGTCAAACCCGCTTTGGGTTTTGCACCCCGGCCAGTAGCAGTTTCGTCTCTGATTTCGCCACCTGAGCCTGTCGATGCTCCTGCGTAAGGTGAAATGGCTGTGGGGTGGTTGTGGGTTTCTACCTTCATCACGATATGAACGTCTTCCTGACTGACTTGATACTGATGTGTTTCCGGTTGAGGAAAAAACCTGGATGCTGAATAACCCGTGGTGACGGCAGAATTATCACTGTATGCAGATAACACCTTGCCAGGATTTTTCTCATGCGTTTGTCGGATCATATCAAAGAGCGAGTTATTTTTTTTCTCTCCATCGATTGTCCATTTGGCGTTGAATATTTTGTGGCGACAGTGTTCGGAATTTGCCTGGGCAAACATCATTAATTCGACATTAGTGGGATTGCGGCCCATCTTGATGAAATGTTCAAGCAAGTAGTCAATCTCTATCTCCGAAAGTGCCAGGCCCATCTCGATATTGGCCTGCTGCAGACCAGTTTTACCCTGTGACAATAGTTCAATTATTTCCAGTGGCTCGGCATCTGATGTTTGAAACAGCATCTCTGCTTCCTTGATGTCATCCATGACTGTTTCGGTCATGCGGTCGTGAAGCAATGGTTTAATCTGCTTGAGATCTGTTTTATTGATCACGTAACCATCTATCCCCGAAAGCGTCCAGCCAATACCTCGTTCTATGCGTAAGATATTGTCCAGACCACAGTTGTGAAATATGTCGGTTGCTTTACTTGACCAGGGCGAAATCGTTCCGGGTCTAGGTGTCACCAGTATGAATGAACTATTGTTTTTTTTATTACTTTGGGCTGTGTTCTCTTGCTCAGATGTCACCAGGATAGTATTCATTTGATTGATTTCATGACTATCAAGCTGAGTACGAGAATGAATAAAATGAATAAACTGACACTCCAGAGCTTGGATGTCAGGCACCTTCTGTTTTAGGGCAAAAAGTAATTTATTCAGTCTAAATTTGGAAAGTGCGGTCTTGCCGCGAAGAATATGCATCTAATTAAAATGATTAAATAAAACGTAAATTCGTGTGTAGTGGTAGTCGCTATTTTATTTCATCTACTTTAATCAATACAGTACGTATTTTCTGTCCACGGCGATTGGAAGAAGCAAAATTTTGACGGTTACCCTGATTAAAGCTTTGCTCAATCCCGCCTAGCTCCATCCACTCGCCTAATCTGCCGGTCACAGTGGTTTCAATGCCCTGCACATTTGAGGTGGCATGATGACCTGGTTGTATACTGGATAAATCAGTTGCTGCAATCAGTGTTACCAGGTCACCGTTGAGTCTTGGCAAAACATAAAAACCTGAACGTACTTCGTGATAATCAGTTGATTGATTCACAACGACGCCGTCCCTAGTGATAAAGGTGATAGACGAGTCAACTGGAATGGATTGTCCCTGATTAATAAATGCTGGGCGGCCCTCCAGGGCCTGGACTTTGAATGTATTTCTGTTATCACTTTGTGAGGTCGAATCTTGCGTACGATAACGAATATATGAATCTTTATCTCCGGCTATCACTGTCAAGCCTTCGTTGGAGTGATCATGACCAGCGTTAATTTGAACGTCATCGGATGCGTATATTCCGGACAGCGTGTTTTCGCGGGTATTAAGGTTGCCACCGACATTTTGTTTGACGGTAATCATTAATCTTCTTGGGGCGTGATCAATGCTTTTGAGGATTCGTTTGATTTCAGCAAGATTTGAAGGTGTTGTTTTGATAATCAGTTGATTATTCATTCCAGTGACTGTCCCACCTGGGGTGACCAGCGGGCGAATAATGTGTACCACATCATCAACCATGCGATGCTGAAGCGGGATGACTTCCAGCTTCATATTTTCCGCCAGGGCGAACTGCGGCAGTAGCAAAACAAGGCAAATAATCAGTTTGTGAAATCTTTTGCCATAAAAACTTGTCATAGAATAATTTTTCTCAAATCTGGATCAGGTGTTGCCAATTCCCACATTTCTGCAAATTGTTTGAGTGAAATTCTGGCATGCCGCCGGTCTTTAAAGTTTAGTGTTCCTTCGTAGCGCTCACCATTTTTTCTGTGAATATAGCCAGTCGCATCTGCCACCATTAGGCACTCGTTATAAGCATCAAAAGAATAATGTGCCTTTCGTAACTCGATAAAGGAGCTTAATTTGCCGGATAATTCAAGCAGGCGATGTCCACGTTTTACGATGGTGTCCGTTTCGAAAACGATAATTTGAATCTTCGCCCTTCGATGACGAATTGCTAGATATTTGACCGCATCGGCAAACTCTTCTGTATCGAAGACTACAGGATCCAGTTTTCTACTAATGATATTCAGGGTTCTTTGACATTGCTTTGCCATATGATTGGCGGCCAGACTATTTTCAGCGTGTGTTTCGAACTGCAATAATTCGTCTGTCTCACCAAGTCTATAATCTTCAATATCGACCATATTCAATAACTTTATTATTTATCTAAAAACATTTTTGCCTGTTGAGATGCATTGCCAATATAATCAGCCGGTGTTAAATCCAGTAAACGTTTTTTTTCTGTTTCAGGGATCTCCAGTGAATTGAT
>SMWN01000046.1 GCA_004356415.1 Gammaproteobacteria bacterium | reverse complement strand
CAATATCTGAATAAACCTGAATTAAGGTGAAACATGAATCAAGATAAGCACATTGAAATCAATATCAGTAGTCAAACACTTACATTGTTCGAAGGCAATGATGTTGTTAAGCAATACACCATCTCGACTGCAAAGAATGGCCCGGGTGAACAGATGGACAGTGGATGTACACCCAGGGGAAAACACTTTATCCGTGAAAAGATTGGTGCAGGTTGTGATGCAAACACTGTCTTCGTTGGCAGAGAACCTTGCGGCGAAATGTATCATCCTGAACTACGTGAGCAATTTCCAGACAGAGACTGGATATTGACACGCATTCTCTGGCTCAGTGGTTGTGAAACAGGCAGAAATAAAGGTGGCAATGTCGATAGTTATGATCGCTATATTTATATCCACGGTGGTCCGGATGATCTCGCCATGGGCGTACCCGGTTCAAGAGGCTGTGTGCGTATGCGGAATAATGACATGATCGAATTATTTGATCTGGTTGAGACAGAAACTGGCGTGAATATTGTTGAGGAATAACTGCTATCCTTATGTATAACTTATGCCAATAATTTCGATGAAATTACCACTAAGGATTGCACTACTGGGAGTGATGGTGACAATGTCGGTGACGAATACCTTTGCAGAGGATGCCTATCAGAAAAAACGTCAGCAAATGCTTGCTGAGATCAAGCAAATGGTAGAGATGACAAAATCCTATACGGGCAATGTATCTCTGGACAAGCAGGTGGAGGAGGCGATGATGGCAGTTCCTCGGCATAAATTTGTCCCGCCAGATAGTCAGCAATATGCTTACGAGAATACAGCATTGCCGATAAGTCATAAGCAAACCATTTCCCAACCTTATATTGTTGCCCTGATGACTGATCTGGCTGCGGTGACTTCCGAGTCCGTGGTGTTGGAAGTTGGCACAGGTTCAGGTTATCAGGCGGCCATATTGTCTGAGTTGGCAAGCCATGTTTATAGCATTGAGATCATAGAGCCCCTGGGACTGGAAGCAAAGTCACTTTTACAGGATCTGGGTTATGACAATGTTACGGTAAAGATTGGTGATGGTTATCATGGCTGGTCCGAACATGCCCCCTTTGATGCTATTTTAGTAACTGCGGCTGCGGAACATATCCCGGAGCAGCTTATTCAACAATTAAAACCAGGTGGACGATTAGTTATTCCGGTGGGCAAGCAAGGGCAGGCTCAGTCCCTCAGGATCTTAACGAAAGGCGCTGATGGTGAGATCGAACAACGAGACGTTTTATCTGTAGTGTTTGTCCCCCTGACGGGGAAACACTAAATAAATAGGAAAGCAGACATTCATCGGTATTTATTTTTTAAATGAATAATGTTGTTCCTGTTCGCCTTGTAATTTCTGATAACTTTCCCAGCGACGTAGATCAAGTTCACCACTTTCTAAAGCTGTCTTGATTGCACAACCTGTTTCCGTTTCGTGTTGGCAGTTTTTAAATTTGCAGATACCGAGAAACTGGGTAACATCTTCAAAGGTATCTTCTATGCCTGATTCTGTTTCTGTGAGTTTTAATTCCCTTATTCCCGGTGTATCGATAAGGATGCCGCCGTCCTGCAATAGATGTAGTGATCGTGATGTGGTTGTGTGTTTACCTTTGCCATCTTCTTCACTGATTTTTTCCGTTAATTGATCGGCATCCGTCAGATTATTGATCAATGTAGATTTGCCGACACCAGAAGAACCGATCAGTGCAATGGTATGGCCTTTGGTGCAAAATGTTTTCAGGGCAGCCAAACTTGATTCGTCTTCGGCGTTGACACATTCAACACGTATGTCATTCTGCAATTTCAGTGCTTCATTTTTATATGAGTCACTATCGTCGGACAAATCCATCTTGGTCAGAACAATCACTGGTCGAATCCTGGCTTCTGCGGCCAGTGCCAGGTAACGTTCGATACGCGAGGCATTAAAATCCTGATTGCAGGAGGTGACAATAAACAGGGTATCTACATTGGCAGCGATCAACTGATCATGTTTCCGCTGTCCTGCCGCTTTACGGACAAGAACTGTTTCTCGTTCAAATATACGTAGCGGGCGTTCGCCTCCATTGGGTATCAGTATCCAGTCACCCACCGCCATATCCTTCGGATCACTGAACACACCAATCTCAAAGGTTTCAATGCCTTTATTGCTCCAGACAATACAGTGGCTCCGATGGATTTGTGCGATGCGGGCGGGATAACTCCTGTTTTCTTCCTCTGGACTTATTTGTTGCTGGAAGCAGGGCTTCCAACCCAATTGTGGCAGATTAAAAATCATACTGTCTACTAACGTCTGGTCTTAAGATGATGAAGCCCCTGAGTATTTATGAATATTAAGGATAGTAAGCTTTTTTGAGTTTTTTCACCAAATCTTGTCAACCATTTCGATGTTGCTGCGTTATTGACTATGTAGCTCAAATAATACATTGGAGAATGGCATGAAAAACAACACATTTATAACAAAGTTAGCGTCGGGTTTAGTTATCGGCATATTCGCTATGCCGACGCTTGCTGAAGATCGGGGTGACAGAATTGATGAACGGCTCGATAACAAAGGCGAAAGAATCAACGAACGCCTGGATAACAGAGGTGATCGTATTGAGGAACGTTTTGATACGCGTGCTGATCGGGCAAGTGATGCCGGAAAAGATAAACTGGCGGAGCGATTAGAAAATAAGGGTGATGCGATTAATGAACGGCTTGATAACAAAGGTGATCGTATTGAAGATCGCATGGATAATAAAGGCGATCGTATTGATAGACGTCTTGAGAAAAGAGAAAATCGACGCGAACGTTATGCCAATCTATCTGATGAAGAAAGACGAGCATTCAGGGAAAGACGTCGTGAAAGACTTGAGAATATGACTCCGGAACAACGGCAGGTGCATCGTGAAAAGAGACAGGAACATCGTGAACATCATGCAGATAGACGCGAACATCGCCTGGATAAGAGAGGAGACCGCATAGATCGTCGTCTGGATCACAGGGGTGATCGTGTCGAAGATCGTTTTGATAGACGTGCCGATCATGCCCGAGATGCAGGCCATGATAGGGTCGCAGATCGACTGGAACGTAAAGGTGATCACATTGATCGACGTCTGGACAGAAAAGGTGATCGTGTCAATCATCGTTTAGATCGTAAAAGCCACCGTGTCGCCAGTAATGGTGGAGCCAGAGCACATAGGTAATTAAAATATAGGGTAATTGAAAATAGTCTAAAGATAGCGCAACCTGAGTGGAACAAAATTTGTAGCACGCTATCACAAAGAAGACTGTTAAATGGAAATGAGGGAAACATCATGAAACTCAATCACATTAAAACAAGCCTGGCGAAAATCCACTCCCCAAAATTGGTATTTTCGATAAGTCTTGGTCTATTGATGTTTCCCTCAATCTTACTGGCTGAAGATGGAACTACCCCAGTTAATGAAACTATAGTTAATGAAACTATGGTTAATGAAAATATGGTCAACAAAAGTCAGCAGGAGGCCAGAAGTGATAGACGTGCTAGCGACAGACGTACCGATTTTACTGATGAGGAAAAGGTTGAACTCAGAGCATTCCGCGAGGAGATGCGTGAGAAAACCAGAGATATGACGCTGCAGGAGAGAAGGGCATACCGACAAAAGCGTGTCGCTGAAAGAATGAAGGACATGTCTCCTGAGCAGAGAGAAAAAGTTCAGGCGCGGATGCAAGAGCGTAGACACATGCGTCAGAGGCAAATGCGCGAAAAACTTAAAAATATGTCTCCGGATGAAAGAAAGGCATTCAGAGAAGCACATATGACCGAGAGAATGAAGAGCATGTCTCCTGAACAAAAAGAGAGATTTCAGGCGGGTATGCAAAGACGTATACGAATGCATGACAGGATAAAAGACATGAGTCCTGAAGAAAGAAGATCGTTCAAGGAAACGCGGATAAAAGAAAAGATGAAAGGCATGACCCCCACACAGAAGGATACATTCAGGCAACGTTTGAAACAGTGGGAAGGAAGACGCAGTGAAAGGCGAGGCAGCAAGAATGGTGGAATGCATGGTCAGAGACAAGAGCAACGGCGTGATAGCAGGCAAAAGAGATAAACAGGTCAATTCATTTAAGCCAGTAAAAAGATCAGGGGAAATACACTGGAACGTAATCTTGAACTAGAAGGTTTTTTTGCTGATGTAGAAAAACGTGCTTTTCGAATCGCTGAGATCTCAACAGGAAACAGGGATGATGCGCTGGATATTCTGCAGGATGCCATGTATAAATTGGTGGATAAATATGCCGCCAGGAAACCAGAGGAATGGGGTCCTTTGTTCCATACCATCTTGCACAGGATGATCGTTGACTGGTACCGACGAAATGCGGTGAGAGAAAGATTTCGTGGCTGGTTTGGCCGTCATCATTCTCAGCATCATGGTGATGAGAATGAAGACCCAATGCAAAATGTGAAGGATGTATATGGAAAAACACCAGAACAGGAAGTGCATTCTGGCAGACGTGTTGCTATGCTTGACAGTGTAATTCGAGATTTACCTTTGCGTCAGCAACAGGCTTTCTTGTTGAGAACGCTGGAAGGATATGATGTGAAGCAGACTGCGCAAATAATGAAATGTTCGGGTGGAAGTGTTAAGACACACTATTCAAGGGCGGTACATGTTTTACGTGAGAAGCTTGGAGATGATTGGTTATGACTATGCAAGATAAAGATCAACAATTTGTTGACGCTATCAAATCAGAATTGAAAGAAAGTGTGGATAATATCAACGCACGAGATTTATCTGCGATTACTCAGGCACGTTACCAGGCACTAGAATGCCAACAGACATCGGCCAAGAAGGCGAAAAAGAACTTTAGCTGGATGTTTTTCCCTGCGGGTGCGATTGCAACGGTCTGTCTCGCAGTGGTTGTTTACAACTTTATTCCAGTGACACCAGTATCAACAGATGGACAAAGTCTTGCCAAAGAGAATCAAACCCGGGAGAACCGGGCGCTGGTTTCGACGCTTGAAGGTTTCGATTTCAACGAAGACCCTGAAATCAGTGAAGAACTGGACTTTCTGGAATGGCTTGATGCCTATGAGTCATCAAGTTGAAGTTAACTAAATCAGGGCGCTTG
>SMWN01000045.1 GCA_004356415.1 Gammaproteobacteria bacterium | reverse complement strand
TGCAGGCGAGGAGCTTTATATCGATTTTGATATACAGGAAATGCAGTCCGGGGATCGATATATGCTTTGTAGTGATGGCCTGACCAAGCATTTGGAAGACATCGAATTTGAAGAAATGTTGAGTGAGGGCAATGTCGAAGAGGCATGTAAGGAATTAATTTCCCTCACCCTGGAAAGGGGTGCAGGCGATAACGTCACTACCATTGTGGTTGATGTTGAATAATCATGGCTAATTTAATTAGTGGAGGAGAAGTCCGTGGCTGATTTTAAAACTGCACTTGAAGCACTCGCAAAAGGCAATGTGGATGTTGAGGTTATTGCCAAACAATTGACCACACTTCTTGATAAAACACCACAATATGCCAATCGTATGCTCTCTCAGCTCGATGAAATGTATGATCAAAAAGCAATCAATGATCAAGATTACGCAAAACTGAAGAGCCAGATTAATCAGTACAGAAGAGCTCATGCGTCAAAAACAGAAACTGGCTCAGAAGCATCTGCTGATGCAACGGAATTTGCCCAAAAAGATAACGTGGCCGCAACATCAAGCACGGTGGATGAGGCAACTCAGGTGATAGATGGGGGGGGTGCTGATGCAGCCACTCAGGTAATTGAGGGTGGGCAATCTGATACTGCTGGATTTGATGTTACAGGCGAATCAGATATGAGTGCTGTTGATGTCGATCTTAGCGCCATAGGTGATCCATCAATTACATCTGCAACTGGGCCTGCTGAAACTGCCTGGTCAGACCCTTCTGCGCAGTCCCCTGCATCAGAATCAGAATTGGGCCCCGGTTCTATCATCAAACAGCGTTTTAAATTGATTAGTGTACTTGGTATCGGTGGTATGGGTAAGGTTTACAAGGGTCTGGATCTTCTCAAGGAAGAGGCAAAAGACAAGAAGCCCTATTGCGCAATCAAACTATTAAACGAAGATTTTAAAGACCATCCGGAGGCGTTTATATCGCTACAACGTGAGTCCAGCCGCCAACAAAAACTGGCCCATCCAAATATAGCGACAATCTATGATTTTGACCGCATTGCTGGTCCTGGGACACCTGTCTATATCACCATGGAACTGATGGAAGGTATGGAATTAAAGGACTTTATCAAGAAAAAAGTAAAAAAACAGGGCGGTCTTCCTTTCCAAGAAGCTTTTGATATTATCAAGCAACTTTGTGCAGCACTATCCTACGCGCACAAACGTAGATTAGTGCATTCAGATCTCAAACCGGGTAATGCCTTTTACTGTAACGACGGCACAGTAAAAATACTGGACTTTGGTATCGCGCGGGCGGTAAAGAACCCCATCACCGGCGAAGCTGAGAAAACACTGTTTGATCCCGGCTCATTAGGCGCGCTTACGCCCGCCTATGCCAGCCTGGAAATGTTGGAAGGTGAAGAACCCGATACCCGGGATGACACCTATGCCCTGGGTTGTATCTGCTACGAACTACTGACGGGCAAACATCCCTTTAATAAATTACCCGCAAACAAAGCCAGGGAAAATGGTCTCAAACCACCCATCGTCAAGGGCTTAAAGAAAAAACAAAACCGTGCCTTGCAAAGGTCTATCGCATTTGAACGTAAGGATCGCAGCCCGACGGTCGATCATTTCCTTGAAGAACTGGAAGCAAGATATATCTGGTACAAAAGCCCTCTCACCATTGCTGCAATACTTTTTGTGGCAATCGGTCTCGGTGGAACACTGCCTGTAATGAATTACTATCATCAGAAAGAGATCGATCAAATTGTTGCCGACATCAATACCGGCAATCCACAGGTGATTATCGATCGTTTAGCCGCAATCAGTGAATTTGAAAAGGCAGATCAAAGAACCATTATGGATGAGGCAAGAACGGCCATCCAAACCTACTTCAGGAATGAAATAACCGGTCTCACTGATACATCAGGAGATGAATACAATTTTCCGCAAGCAGAACGAGTATTGGCAACAGTAGGTGATCTCTATCCTGATTCGAATTTTTATGAAGATCAGTTTGAACATATTTCTATCAACAAAAAACAGCAACTGAGTAAACTCTACTCTGAATTTTCAGATGCGTTGGTCCTGGCAAAAGAACAGGACGATGCCTCCATGCTGGACAATACCAGGGGGATACTCGACACCATCAAAACCCGTATTGATCCGAATGATTCCCTGCTGACTGACCCACGTGCAAGTAACCAATACAGGGTGCTTGCAAATAATGCTTTTGACTTAGCTAATTATGACAAGGCAATGACATTGATTTCATCTGGACTCGCGCTGGCACCGAAGGACGAACAGTTGACTGATGCCAAAGTCAAGATTGAAAGGGCAGTGAATATCGTCGCGCTGGAAGAAAAACTTGATGCTGTTGCATTTCAAATAAGTACACTCGAAGATTATCAGCAAATCAAAATTGACATAATCGAACTCGCCGAACTTGATACATCAAGTAGCACACTCACTCCCATCGCTTCATCTTTGCAAGATACTGTCAATCAAGAACTTGAAACAATTTTGAACAGCGGAACACGAGCGGATGCCGAGGCACTGGCAAATGAATATGGTGAACTGTTAAGTGCTTTACAACTCGGCAAGGAACTATCACAAATAAAACTGGCGCATTTAGCGGGGGCAGAACGGTCCAGGGCAGTTCAGGAAATTGTCGCTGCTGATAAATCCATCATCGAACAATCACTGGCATCACCCAAAATGGATGATTCAAAATGGGAATCAAAGATGTTGGCCAGTGTCCGGGAACTTGGAAGCTTGTCTGAAGAAGACACTTCGATCGCAGGTGATCTTGAGAGACTTCGGGAGTCAATCGCCAATCTCTATATCGAGGAGTCACAAAAAACACTTGTGGCGAAACGCTTTGATGCTGCCAGAAACTTCATCGATAGAGGTGAACGCTTTGCGCCTGACCATTCAGGCATTCTGAATATGAGAGATTCTATTGCCGAAGCCGAATCTGCACATGAAAAACAATTGTTGGTTGACGGTTTGAAAAAAGACTTTAAGGCACAGACCGAGGCAAACCAGGTTGCCAAGGCACTTGACTATTACGAGCAGCTTAAAACAGAAATACCCGATGATGTATTTGTCACCCAGGAAGCCCCGGCACTGCTTTCATCAAGTTATGGGAACCTTGCCGAAAGCCGCTTCGAAGCAAAAGATTTTGTTAATGCGCTGAAATTTGCCGACGAGGGTCTGAAATTTAATCCGGATAACCGAGTGCTCAAAGATGCCAGAACAGAGTATGTCGTCGAGGCGAATATCGTTGATTTAACTAAGCAATTTAGTACCTCGGTTAATTTTGACACGACGAATGTGCAAAGGAAAATTGGTGAAATATCCAGTTCACTGAAGTTCAGTGCATTCAGACAGGATTCAATTAACTTGCTAGAAAAACGTATCAACAGTTTAAGAACAAGTAATGAAAATGCGGCGGCGACTCTCGCACAAAATGCGGCCATCTTTTTCCCAGGCACCGTCCTTGAAGACCTTAAGAACGAACTGAAACTTAAGCCATGGCCGAATGCCGCCATTGCAGCGGCTGCCTTAAATGCAGGCAAGCTGACTGAAGCCAATACAATATTGCAGGCTGCGGTAGATGAGTTTCCGGAACACCCTGAGGTAGATGCATATAGAGAGTCATTAGAAGCCAGCATTATAAAAGCAAATGACGCCTTTAACGTGTATCAAACTGAAAAAGATGCAGCAGGAACGGATTATAAACTATTGAGGTCCGCCAGGAAATTGCTCTCCCGTGTTCAGTCTTTATGGACAGACAACGCGGATTACGACGCTGCAGAAACTGAAATAGATGACCTGATCGCTGCTAATAAGCCGGCTGCAAAAAAAGTGATCGCCAGAGAAGTAGTTGACCTGGAATCTGTTGCCACGGCAGCGCCTGGTGCTGCACCTAAAGAGTGGAAACCAACTGACAGTGGCAGGGGTTGTGAAAAGAGGCTCGCGGGTTATGGTAAACGCGCCAAGGCCATCTGCTACGATTTTGTAAACTCAGGTTGGCGTGGCCCCCTGATGGTGGTTATGCCTACAGGAGATGAATTCAATAGTAATTTTGCCATCAGCAAATATGAAATTTCCGTAGGCGATTACAGTAAGTACTGCGCCATTTCAAAATCATGTACGCCAGAGAAAAATAAGCAAAAATTCAATGACCCGTTGAGAGATATTTCACTGGCTGAGGCAAAAGCCTACGCTGCCTGGGTCTCTGAGCGTACCGGTAAAACATATCGCTTACCGACGACAAGTGAATGGGAATATGCTGCCAACGCGGGTGGGAAACAGCCGAAAAAGGACTACAACTGCAGAGTCGCTTTAGGAGACAAGGTCATTAAAGGAACAGGCATTGTCAGTATCAAGTCCGGGCAATCAAACGGTTGGGGGCTTAAAAACTATATTGGTAACGTACAGGAATGGGTCATAGATGGAGACAATGTCACTGCCAGGGGAGGTGCATTTCTGGATGCACACTCTAAATGCGAAATCTCATTCACCCGGGAACATAGTGGTGGAGCCGATGATACAACGGGCTTCCGTTTGATTCTGGAAGAGGCAGGATAAGCCCAAGAAGCTCAGATAATATAGAGCTTCTACCCATCGCCACAAAATGATGAAAAATCTACGTGAGCTTGCGCGAGAATACGCCCAGAATAATATCGATCGGGAGTCCTACCGCAATTCCAGGAGAAAATTAATTCAGGGAATCTGTGCCGGCGAGATAGAGGTCAAAGCACACGAATATCTGGCACCGCTTGAGACCTTTTCGGAGGAGCTGGACGACACAACTGAAAATATTATTACTGAGATTGTTCAGCAGGCAAAGAACACGAAACCAGTAGCAGCAATACCAAAAAAACCAGAAACACCACAAGCGAAAGTGGAACTAAAACCAGCGCCCTCGCCTGCTGAATCATCGGCTGGAAACTTTAAGCAGAAAAATATTCTTATCGGCGCGGGTACCATCATCGTCTTGAGTATTCTCATTCTGGTAATTCTATTATTCCCGACTGTTGAAGATAAACCGTCGACAAATATAGATCGTCCGATTGTACAATCGTCTGCAGGACAGGGTTTGATTATTGACTTCCTCCAGCAAAAAAACTGGACTCAGGAAAATCTGGATGTGTTTGTCACATCATGGCAGCAAATGTCAGCTCAAGAACAAACCG
>SMWN01000044.1 GCA_004356415.1 Gammaproteobacteria bacterium | reverse complement strand
ACTGCAATCACGGAAAAGACAATTTTAAGAGTGGTATCCTGAGGTTTATGCAGCATCATCTTCCGCAGAGTATTTCCCGAGTGTTGCCTGACTATTGCATTTTTCCCGGTGAAGAAGAATTGCCTGCGCTTTGACGACATTATCTTCTTTACCCTGCCAGGCATCCATGCAAGGTGCTTGAAGTGCACGTCCGTAGGAAAAGCTCAATGGCCAGGGTAAAGGAGCGTAATTTGCATTCATTTCATTCAAGTGTACTGTGGCCATCTCAGCTGACTGTCCCCCAGAAAGGAATACGATGCCTGGTATGGCTGCGGGCACAGTATTCAGTAGACAATTAACAGTGAGTGCTGCAACATCATCAACACTGGCTTGTGTTGAGCAGCCTTTTCCTGAAACGACCATATTGACCTTGAGTATGGTGTGCTCCATGGCGACGTTCTGTTTATAAAGTTCATTAAACAATGCCCTGAGTGTTGTCTCAGTGACGTCATAACAAAGTTCAATGGTATGGTCTCCATCCATCAGTACTTCTGGTTCCACCATCGGTACTATCCCTGTTTCCTGACAAAGTGCAGCATAACGTGCAAGTGCATGGACATTGGCTTCGATACAGCCCATGCTCGGGATACCTTCACCTATGGTGATCACTGCTCGCCATTTGGCAAATTTGGCGCCAAGTTGTTTATATTCGGCCAACCGGTCGCGCAAACCATCCAGTCCTTCGGTGACTTTCTCGCCAGGATGAGCTGCCAGATCCTTGGCCCCCGTATCGACTTTGATGCCGGGCATGATGCCCTGTTCGATAAGGGTCTCTGGAAATGGGATTCCATCAGCGGTAGATTGCCTGATGGTTTCATCAAACAAAATTATTCCACTGATATATTCACTTGCGCCTGGATTGGTGATCAAAAGATCGCGATAGGCCCTGCGTGATGCTTCTGTTGATTCAGTATTGATACCATCAAAGCGATTTTTAATCGTTGGGAAACTTTCATCAATTGCGAGTATACCTTTACCTTGGGCAACCATTGCCTCAGCTGTTTGTTCCAGATCTTTCGTGATCATATTTAGCCCCAGTTTCAAGTCAAAATAACTAATTTAAATACTTCCAGCTCCAGTTTCTGCCTTGCTAGATTAGATGGTGTGCTCCGTTGCCTCTCCGACACGTAGAAGCTTCATATTATTCGTTCCCCCACGACGACCGCGCAGGTCACCCTTGGTAATGATAATGTAGTCACCCTTTTTAACGACATTGTGCTTCAAGAGTTCTTCAATAATATCTTTATTGGCCTCCAGAGGATCTGTGTGCATGATGTCAAATTTCATTGGATAAACACCACGATACAAGGAAACCCGTCGACGGGTAGACGCATGACGTGTAAATGCAAAGATCGGGATGCCCGATTTAATTCGCGACATCCATAAGCAGGTGCCACCTGTTTCTGTGAGTGCGGCAATGGCTTTTGCGCCAATATGATTTGCTGCATACATGGTGGACATAGCGATAGCTTCATTGATAGATTCAAAACGTCTGTTGATACGATGATCTGAAACGGTCACACTTTTTTGTTTCTCTGCTTCTTCACAAATGTCAGACATGGATGCAACGGCCTTGGCAGGAAAATGCCCAATACTGGTCTCCGCCGACAACATTACGGCATCCGTACCATCGATAACAGCATTTGCAACATCAAACACCTCGGCGCGTGTCGGTATCTGGTGCTCAATCATGGATTCCATCATTTGTGTTGCGATAATGACGGCACGATCCATTCCCCGGGCCATCTTGGTCAGTCTTTTTTGTACGGGCGGCAGACTTGCATCACCAATCTCAACACCCAGATCACCACGCGCAATCATGATGGCGTCCGACGCCTCTATGATAGCCTCGATATCGTCGAGCGCCTCGGCCCTTTCTATCTTGGCGATGATGAGTGCATTGCTGTCCAGTTTTTTAAGCAGTTCGCGTGTCTGATGAATATCATCAGCAACACGTGGAAAGGACACAGCAACATAATCAACACCGATACTGACGGCATGTTTCAGATCGCGTTTGTCTTTTTCAGTCAGGGCGCTTGCTAAAAGCCCACCCCCCTGAAGATTAAGCCCTTTGTTATTCGAGAGTTCACCACCGGTTAGCACTTCACAACTGACTTCATGCTCACCAACCTCCTTAACACGCATGACGATACGGCCATCGTCAATGAGGAGCGTGTCTCCAGCACGGACATCCCTGGGTAAATCCTTGTAACTTACACCTACGTGTTTTTCGTTACCAGATTCGCTGTCCAGATCGGTGTCAATCGTGAATTCTGCTCCTTCAACAAGCTGAACCTTGCCCCCGTCAAAATGTTCAATGCGAATTTTTGGCCCTTGTAGATCAGCCATAATTCCAACAGCACGCGTATGTTTTTTTGATAGTATGCGAATCTCTTTCAGTCTTCTCTCGTGATGGGCATGGGTCTGGTGGGAGTAATTAAGACGGAATACATCGACACCTGCCTTGAAAAGGTCTTCTAAAATACCCGGTTTATCCGTTGCCGGACCTAATGTTGCTATTATTTTCGTTCTTCTCATTTAAACTACAGTTATAACCTCTACAGTTGTACTAAGCATAAGATTCGCTAAAGTTCATCTAATCTTTTCTGCTTAATTGTTTATTTAAAAGTACTATCTTGAAAGAGTACTAGTATTCACGTGCCCGCTCCATTGCTGCCCACGCACGCGCCGACTCTTCCAGTATGGCAACAGCAGGCAATTTTTTGCCTTCAAGAAATTGCAGAAAAGCACCGCCACCTGTAGAGATATAGGAGATCTTGTTTGACACACCAAACTTTGAGATCGCCGACAGGGTATCGCCACCACCGGCAATAGAGAAAGCATCACTGATCGCAATACTTTCTGCCAGGGCCCTTGTTCCAGCACTAAAACGATCGAATTCAAACACGCCAAGCGGTCCATTCCAGACAATGGTTTCTGCTTGTTCCAGTATGTCGGTGAATCTTGCGATGGTTTCAGGTCCCACATCCATAACCATGTCGTCATCTTCTATATTTTCGATGCCCTTGATACTGGCATCTGCATGCTCACTGAATTCTTTTGCGCACACTACATCGACAGGTAAGGGGATCTCTCCGCCATTCTCCTTTGCTGCCGCCATTATTTTTTTCGCCTTCTCAACCAGATCTTCTTCGTAAAGTGAGTTCCCAACATTGTAGCCTGCTGCTTTCAGGAAGGTATTGGCAATACCACCACCGACGATCAACTGGTCCACTTTTTTTGAAAGCGATTCGAGGATGGTTATTTTCGAGGAAACCTTGGAGCCACCCACAACAGCCACCATGGGTTTTGCTGGATCCCTTAGCGCTCTGGACAAGGTCTTTAATTCTGTAATTAATAACGGACCTGCTGCAGAAACAGGCGCATATTTGGCAACACCATGTGTAGACGCTTGTACCCTATGCGCTGTGGCAAAGGCGTCATTCACATAGACATTGCACAGGGCCGCCATTTTTCTGGCCAGTTCGTCTTCGTTGGCTATTTCGCCTGTTTCGAAGCGTACATTTTCGAACAGGACGATATCTCTATTTTCCATGTCAACGCCATCCAGCCAATCTCTTACCAGTGGCACTTCTCTATCAAGTAGTGAAGACAAACATTTGGCCACGGGGGCCAGGCTGAACGCCTCATCGAATTCCCCCTCTTTTGGCCGCCCCAGGTGAGACATGACCATGAGTTTTGCGCCTGCATCCAGGATCTTATTAAGGGTCAGTAAGCTGGCGTAGATGCGCGTGTCATCCTCAACTTCTCCATCCTTAATAGGGACATTGTAGTCTTCGCGCACAAGCACCCGCTTCCCATTTAGGTCAAGGTCTGCAATTTTTACCAAAATAGTCATTTAACCTAGATTCCACAGTTGGACTGGGTTGAGGGTGCGTCAGTTTGGTGTGAATGGGTGGGGTGAAATCCGAGGCAATGGCTAGCCATTGGTGTGGATTTTAACCCGCCTAGACGTGCCAAACTGATGTGCCATCGATCCGGTAGCACCGTCACCCTCTGGGCTAATTCAAACAAGGCCATAACGCTACAATTTTCATTATGTTATCTATAACTCGTAGTGGTCGACTGCGGATTCTAGGTTAGAGATTGTCACAATATTTACCAAATTTCGTATGCTAGCTCGCGTTCATTAATGCAACTGTGGTGTCCAGCATGCGGTTTGAAAAACCCCACTCGTTGTCATACCAGGCAATTACTTTCACAAGCTTACCTCCCAATACTCTGGTCTGCGTTGAATCATAAGTTGCGGATGCCGGGTCATGATTAAAATCAATGGATACCAGTGGTTTATCATTATAGGCTAATACCCCTTTCATCTCACCGTCGGCCGCCGTTTTCATTAAGGAATTGATTTCGTCGACGTTTGTTTCCCTTGCGGCAATAATCGTTAAATCAACGACTGAAACATTGATGGTTGGTACGCGCATGGAGTAGCCATCAAGTTTTCCATTGAGTTCAGGTAGAACCAGACCAACAGCCGTAGCAGCACCCGTGGTTGTCGGGATCATGGACATGGTGGCCGCGCGTGCCCGGCGCAGATCTGTGTGATAGACGTCGGTCAGGACCTGGTCATTGGTGTAGGCATGAATGGTTGTCATCGTCCCCTGTTGAACACCGATATTTTCGTGTAATACTTTAACCAGCGGTGCGAGACAGTTGGTTGTGCAGGAAGCATTGGAAATAACGGTATCTGACGCCTTTAACACTCCGTGGTTGACACCGTATACAATCGTTGCATCGACGTCACTTCCACCTGGCGCTGAGATGATGACTTTTTTTGCGCCACCTGCAAGGTGAGCACTGGCTTTCTCCTTGCTGGCAAAAAATCCAGTTGATTCATGAACCACATCGACACCAAGTTCACCCCAGGGCAGCTTGGCGGGATCACGTTCTGATAGCACCCTGATTTTATCGCCGTTGACGATCATGTAGTCTCCTTCAACAGAAATCTCACCCGGAAATTTACCGTGGACTGTATCATACTGGGTCAAATGTGCGTTGGTGTTGGCATCGCCAAGATCGTTAATGGCGACGATCTGGATTTCATCTGACCGCCCAGATTCGTATACGGCACGCAGGATATTCCGCCCAATACGCCCATAACCGTTTATACCAACTTTAATTGTCATTTT